>NZ_VWWK01000428.1:0-1217 GCF_011753035.1 Burkholderia sp. Ax-1720
GCGGCCGCCTCGACCGGCGCGAGCGGCTCGCGCACCAGGCCCGCCAGCGCGGCCGGCGCGTCGCCGCCCGCCTCCAGCGTGGCGGTGATCAGCGCGCCTACCTCGTGATGCGCCTCGTGGAAGCTGGTGCCGGTCTCGCGCACCCGCGCGTTCGCCACCTGGGTGGCCGTCACCAGGCCCCGGTCGGCCGCGGCGCGCATCGCTTCGGGGTGCCCCTCGATGCCGTCGATCATCAGGCGCAGCAACTCGCAGCTCTCGCCGAACTCGCGCACGGCGCCGGCGCAATGCGCGGGCATCTCGGTGCCGATCTCCACCGAGTTGCTGAAGGGCGTGCGCTGCGCCGCGAACACCGCCGCGTTGAGCGCGCCGGCCACGTGGCCGAGCTTGCCCTTGACGATCTCCAGCAGGTACGGGTTGCGCTTTTGCGGCATCAGCGAGGAGCCGCCGGAGAGCTCGTCGGGCAGCGCCAGGAAGTCGGTCTCGCGCATGGTCCAGAGTTGCAGGTCGTGCGCCAGGCGGCTCAAGGTGGCGGCCGCGATCGCCAGCGCCGACAGCAGGCGCAGCACCAGGTCGCGGCTGGCCACCGCGTCCAGCGCGCTGTCGAAGCTGTGGCCGAAGCCGAGCAGCGCGGCGCTGGTTTCCGGGCGAATCGGGAAATCGGTGCCGGCGCCGGCGCCCGCGCCGAGCGGGCAACTGGCGAGGTCCTCGTCGAGCGCGTCGAGCGCGGCCTGGTCGCGCCGCAGCGCGGCCTCGACCGACCAGAGGTAGTAGCCGAAGCTGCCCGGCTGGGCCACCTGGTACTGGCTGTAGACCGGCAGCGGCCAGTCGAGCGTGGCGCCGGCCTTGTCGAGCAGGGTCGAGCGCAGCCGCCAGAGGCGGTCGGCGGCGCTGTCGAACCAGTCGCGCGCGCGCAGCTTGGCGACGCAGGCGTTGATGTCGTTGCGCGAGCGCGCGGTATGCACGGCGCCGCCCGCCTCCAGCCCGACGCGCTCGATCAGCAACTGCTCGTAGAGCGCGTAGCTGCCGCGCGGAGCGACCGCCTCGACGATCGCCGCGAAGCCGGCCTCGCGCTGGCGCGCCAGCTCGGCCAGCACCACCGCCGCGCGCGCCGGCGGGCACAGCCCGGCGTCGACCAGCATCAGCAGATGGGCCTCGTCGATCGCGGCATAGGCCTCCAGCTCGGCCAGGCGCTCGGCCGGCGGCTCGGGACGGCGCAC
>NZ_VWWK01000429.1:0-1274 GCF_011753035.1 Burkholderia sp. Ax-1720
CTCATGCCGGAGGTGATCGCGGTCGAGTTCGAGAGCGAGCGCCTGAGCTACGGCGAACTCAATGCGCGGGCGAATCGCCTGGCGCATCGGCTGATCGCGGCGGGCGTGAGCAAGGACGATCGCGTCGCGATCTGCGTGGAGCGCGGTGTCGGCATGATCGTCGGCCTGCTGGCCGTCCTCAAGGCCGGAGCCGGTTATGTGCCCCTGGATCCGGCTTATCCGGCCGATCGTCTGGCTTTCACGCTGGGCGACAGCGCACCGACGGCCGTGCTGGTCCAGGCCGATACGCGTGACGTGCTCGGCGAGCTGTCGATGCCGGTGTTCGATATCGATGCGCCGAACCAGGACATGCCCGGGAGCAACCCGGTAGTGGATGGCCTCGACGAAAAGAGCCTGGCCTATGTGATCTACACCTCGGGCTCGACGGGGCAGCCCAAGGGCGTGATGATCGAGCACCGCAACGTGATTCGGCTATTCACGGCAACCGATGGGTGGTTCAACTTCGGTAGCGACGATACCTGGACGCTGTTCCACTCGTTCGCCTTCGATTTCTCGGTCTGGGAAATCTGGGGCGCGCTGCTGCACGGCGGCCGTCTGGTGGTGGTGCCGAAGCTGGTGAGCCGCTCGCCGCAGGAGTTCTATCGTCTGGTCTGTGAGCGCGGCGTGACGATGCTGAACCAGACGCCGGGTGCGTTCCGTCAACTGATCGCGGCACAGGCCGACAATGAAAGCGAGCACCGCCTGCGGCATGTGATCTTCGGCGGCGAAGCGCTCGACGTGAGCATGTTGAAGCCCTGGTACGCCGATTCGCGTAACGGCGCCTGCCAGTTGATCAACATGTACGGGATCACGGAAACCACGGTCCACGTGACCTATTGGCCGTTGACTGCCGAAGGCGGCCACGCGGCCTGTATCGGCCGACCGATCCCTGATCTGTCCGCCTATGTGGTGGATGCAAACCTGAAGCCCTTGCCGATTGGCGTGGCAGGCGAACTCTGCGTTGGCGGAGCGGGTCTGGCGCGTGGCTACCTGAATCGTCCCGAACTGACGGCGGAGCGTTTTATCCGCAATCCGTTCAACGAACGAGAGGACGCGCGCCTGTATCGCACGGGAGATTTGGCGCGTTTCCTGCCCGATGGGCGGCTCGAATACCTGGGCCGTATCGATACACAGGTGAAGATTCGCGGCTTCCGGATGGAGTTGGGAGAGATCGAGGCGGCGCTGGCAGCCTTGCCGGGCGTTCGCGAATCGCTGGTGATGGCGCGCGAGGACGA
>NZ_VWWK01000430.1:0-1271 GCF_011753035.1 Burkholderia sp. Ax-1720
GGCCTGGTGGAAGGCCCGGCTCGGCGCGGCCGAGGATGCCGCGCCGCGCGCCGAGGGCGGCCAGCGGCATCGGGCCTGGGCGCTCGACGCCGAGACGACCGCCCGGCTCACCCAGGCCGGCTGGCGCATCGACGAGGTGCTGCTGGCCGCGCTCGCGCATGCCTGCGCCGAGGTGCTGCCGGCCGTGCCGGTGGTGGTCGAGCTGGAAGGACACGGCCGCGGCGACCAGGTGCCCGGCGTCGACCTGAGCCGCACGGTCGGCTGGTTCACCACGCAATATCCGCTGCGCGTGAGCGCGCATGAGGATGTCGATGCCACGCGCCGCGCCATCGGTGCCGCGCGCGCCGAGCTGCCGGCCGAGGGGCTGCACTACAACCTGCTGCGCTACGCCGGGCTGGCCTCGTCGCGCGCCGCACTGGCCGCGCTGCCGGCCACCACGGTCGGCTTCAACTACCTGGGCCGCTTCGAGGAACGCCTCGGCGCGGGCCGCTTCACGTTTGCCGCCGAGGACAGCGGCGACGGCACGCAGGGCCGCGTCGCGGCCGGCGCGCGTCACTGGCTCGACCTGAACGGCCTGATCGCCGAGGGCTGCCTGAAGGTGGACTGGAGCGCCGCCGAGGGTTCGGTCGACGAAGCGACGCTGGCGCGCCTGGTGACGGTGTTCGACGCGCAGGTGCGTGCGCTCGCCGGCATGGCGCACGGCGCCGCCGATCCGACGCAGGCGGCACCGCGCCGCTTCGGCGATCTGCCCGAGGGCGCGCCGGGCGAGAGCGTGGTCGTGGGTGACGCCGCCGCCGCGGCGGCCTTCGCGGTCTGGCGCGAGCGCTTCCACGCCGAGGCGCGTCTCGCGCCGGCGCCCGACGCGCGGTTGCAGCCGCTCAACGCGGCACGCGCGCCGGTCACGCTGTTCTGCTGTTATCCCGGCTTCGGCCTGACCGGCGAATACCGCTACCTGGCGGCGGCGCTGCAGGGCGTGGCCTCGGTGGTGGCGCTGCGCGCGCCCGGTTTCGCCCGGCCCGAATCGACTCCCGCCGACTGGCCGGCGAGCTTCGAGGCGCTGGCCGAGGATTGCACGCGCGCGATCCTCGCGGCGCAGCCGGCCGGCCCGTATCGGCTGCTGGGCTGGTCGTTCGGCGGCCGCATCGCCTTCACGGTGGCCGCGCGCCTGCGCGCGCTCGGGCACCGGGTCGATTTCCTCGGCCTGCTCGACACGGCGATCCGCACCGCCGATGCGCACGACGAGCCGGGCGCCGAGGCCGAGGTGGCCGGCG
>NZ_VWWK01000431.1:0-1267 GCF_011753035.1 Burkholderia sp. Ax-1720
GCCGCGAGCCAAGCGCCGGCTCGTCCGGCCAATCCGCAACAGCCAGCGGCCGCCAGCCTCGCCGCCGGCGCGCTGGCCGGCTCGTCCCTGCTGCTCGCTTCGCAGCCCGCGCCGCGCGACGCGGCGCCGGATCTCGGCGCGGTCGGCTTCCACCTGGCCGGCGCGCGCCGCCTCGACATCTGGCCCTTCGCGAGCGCCAACGCCTACGTCTACCGCAACGCGGCGGGCGAGCCGGCCGTGCTGGTCGCGCACGGCACGCCCGAGGGCGGCGGCCACTGGCAGGCTCGCCGGATCGGCGGGGTGCGCCTGCTGGAGTGGACATCGCGCGCCGGGCAACATATCGTGATCGCCGGTGACGCAGGCACGCGCGGCCTGATGCGCGCCGCCGACCTGCTGGCCGGCGACTGAATGCGCCGCCTATCATCCTTGCCGTCCGCCATCGGGCCGACCCAGCCATGACCATCCGAGACGAACTGATCGACCATGTCCCGCGCCTGCGCCGCTATGCGCGCGCGCTGATCCACAACCGGGAACTCGCCGACGACCTGGTGCAGGACACGCTCGAGCGCGCGCTGCGCCACACCGAGCAGTTCCAGGCCGGCACCGACCTGCGCGCCTGGCTCTTCACGATCATGCACAACGTGTTCGCGAACCAGGCCCGGCGGCCCGGCGCGCGTGCCGAGCATGTGTCGATGGACGACGACGAGGCGCTGCCCGAGGCCGCGCTGGCCGTGTCGAGCGGCGCCACGCGCTCGCTGGAGGTGCGCGACCTCGACTACGCGCTGCAACGCCTGCCGGTCGACCAGCGCCAGGTGGTGCTGCTGGTCGGGCTCGAGGAGCTCAGCTATGCCGAGGTGGCGCTGGCGCTCGGCATTCCCGTCGGCACCGTGATGTCGCGGCTCTCGCGCGGCCGCGAGCGCCTGCGCGCGCTGATGTCCGGAACCCAACCCAGCGCAAACCTGAAGGTGGTGCGATGAACGACCAAGCCACGCCGATCACCGAATCGGAACTGCATGCCTACGTGGACGGCACGCTCGACGAGGCGCGCCGCGCCCATATCGACCGCCTGCTCGAGACCGATCACGCGCTCGCCGATCGCATCGGCGACTACTTCTCGATCAACACCCTGCTGCACGAGCGCTACGACCGCGTGCTCGACGAGCCGCTGCCCGCGCGGCTGCTGCCGCCCGAGGATTTCGCGCCCGAGGCGCGGCAGGGCGAAGCGGGCGGCGGCGCGGCGCCCGCTGCGGCGGGGGCAGCCACACCG
>NZ_VWWK01000432.1:0-1242 GCF_011753035.1 Burkholderia sp. Ax-1720
GGCGGCGGTGCCTCGCTGGCCCGCGCGCGCCGCATCGTGGCCGGCATCGCGCGCGCCGACGCGGCCACCGCCCTGGTACTGACCATGACCTATCTGCAGCATCGCGCGCTGGTGCGCGAGGACAGCCGCTGGCCCGAGGCGCTGCGGCGGCGGGTTTATGCCAGCGCGGTGGAGCAGGGCGCGCTGATCAACGCGCTGCGCGTCGAACCCGAATTGGGCTCGCCCTCGCGCGGCGGCTTGCCGGCCACCGTCGCGCGCCGCGACGGCGACGGCTGGCGCCTGTCGGGGCACAAGATCTACAGCACCGGCGTTCCGGCGCTGCGCTGGCTGGCGGTGTGGGCGCGCACCGACGAAGCCGAGCCGCGCGTGGGCGTGTTCCTGGTGCCGCGCGAGGCGCAGCGGCGCGAAGGCGGCGAGGCGATCCGCGTGATCGAGAGCTGGAACCACCTGGGGCTGCGCGCCTCGGGCAGCCACGAGGTGGTGTTCGACGATGCCTGGATTCCCTTCGAGCATGCCGCCGACCTGCGCGCGCCTGCCGACTGGCTGCCCTCGGGCGCGGCCCAGGCCGATAGCGGCGCGCAGGCCGACCAGCAGGCCTGGATGATCGCGCTGCTCGGCGGCCTCTACGATGCGGTGGCGCGTGCCGCGCGCGACTGGCTGCTGGGTTTCGTCAACACGCGCGCGCCGGCCAGCCTGGGCGCGCCGCTGGCGACGCTGCCGCGCGTGCAGGAGACGCTAGGCGAGATCGAGGCGCTGCTGCTGGCCAATCGTGTGCTGCTCGACGAACTGACCGAGCGCGCCGACGCGGGCGCGCCGCCCGACGTGGTGAGCGCCGGCCTGGTCAAGTACACGGTGACGAACCATGCGATCCGCGTCACCGAGCTGGCGCTGCAGTTGTCGGGCAATCACGGGCTGAGCCGTCGTCATCCGCTGGAGCGCCATCATCGCGACGTGCTGTGCAGCCGGATCCATACCCCGCAGAACGACGCGATCCTGGTCGCGGCGGGGCGCGCGGCGGCCGCGGAGATCGCGTCGCGCGATGCGGCTTGAGGGTCGCTGGCGAGGGAATCGGATGCGGCGCTGAAGCGGGGGAAGCAGCGAGGACGAACGACGTGAGCCGCGTCGCGAGCCACGCAACGAGGCGGCCGGCCCGAAGTCGCGTCGCCCGCTGTCGCTCAGGCGGCCAGGTCGGCCGCGCCGAGCGCCTCGAACTGCTCGCGCGCCGCCTCGCCCACCGCGCGC
>NZ_VWWK01000433.1:0-1177 GCF_011753035.1 Burkholderia sp. Ax-1720
GCTCCGCCGCCGGTCGCCGCGCCGGCGGCACCGCCCGCGCCGCCCAGGCCGGTGGCGCGCGAGGTCGGCGTGGTCTGCCCGAATTCCGAGGAGGTGCGCCGCTCGGTGGTCTATCCGCAGGAAGCGCAGGACAACGACATCACGGGCGACGTGACGGTGTCCTTCGTGATCGATCCCGACGGCCGGGTGACCGACCTGAAGATCGAGCAGGCCGCCGACCCGGTGCTCAATCGCGCCGCGCTCGGGGCGGTGCGCAAGTTTCGTTGCCAGGCGCAGGGACAGGCCGTCCGTGTGCAGGTGCCGTTTTCGTTCAACCTGAATTGAGCGGCGCTGTTCGCCGTTCGCATTCCGCCGGAGTCACCATGATCTCGTTCTCGTCCTTCCCTGCCGCGCGGCGCGCCCGCGCGGCCGCCGCCGGCTTCCTGCTGGTCGCGCCCGCGCTGGCCCTCGCGCAGACCGCCGAAGCCGGCGCCGCGGCCGGCGTCAATCCCTACGGCCTCGGCGCGCTCTGGGCCAACGGCGATTTCGTCGCGCGTTTCGTGCTGCTGGTGCTGGTCGCGATGTCGTTCGGCAGCTGGTACATCATGCTGACCAAGTTCGCCGAGCAGGCGCGCGCCAATCGCCGCGCGAAGCTCGCCGACCAGCGGCTGTGGCGTGCCGGCTCGCTCGCGCTCGGCGCGAGCGAGCTGGAGGAACATTCGCCGTTCCGCTTCATCGCCGAAACCGCGATCGAGGCCGGCCAGCATCACGAGGAGGCGCTGCTGCACGAGGTCGATCGCAACACCTGGATCGAAGTGTCGATCGAGCGCGCCACCACCAGCGTCTCGAACCGCCTGCAGGACGGCCTGGCTTTCCTGGCCACGGTCGGCTCGACGGCGCCCTTCGTGGGCCTGTTCGGCACCGTGTGGGGCATCTATCACGCGCTGACCGCGATCGGCATCGCCGGGCAGGCCTCGATCGACAAGGTCGCGGGGCCGGTGGGCGAGGCGCTGATCATGACCGCGATCGGCCTGGCCGTCGCTGTACCGGCCGTGCTCGGCTACAACTTCCTCGTGCGTCGCAACAAGTCGGTGATGGAGCGCGTGCGCGGATTCGGCGCCCAGCTGCACACCGTGCTGCTGGCCGGCGGCGCGCGCTCGGCGCGTGCCGCGGCCGCGCCGGTCGCGAGCGGGGCGCG
>NZ_VWWK01000042.1:0-47478 GCF_011753035.1 Burkholderia sp. Ax-1720
GGGTGGACGGCCAGGCCGTGGTGCTGGCCGGCAGCGCCTCCCGGGCCACCAACGCGCAGGTCGCCGAATGGCGCGACACGCAGGGCCGTCCCGCGTTCCGCATCGATCCGCTGGCCGCCGCGCGCGGCGAGCCGGTAGCCGCCCAGGCGCTCTCCTTCGCCGAACAGCATCTGCCCGCGCCCGTGCTGATCTACGCCACCGCCACGCCCGACCAGGTCAAGGCGATCCAGCAGCAGCTCGGCGTGGAAGCCGCCGGCGCGCTGGTCGAACGCACCCTGGCCGAGATCGCCGCCGGCCTGCAGGCGCGCGGCGTGCGCCGCTTCGTGGTGGCCGGCGGCGAAACCTCGGGCGCGGTCGTGCAGGCGCTCGGCGTGCGCGCGCTGCAGATCGGCGCGCAGATCGACCCCGGCGTGCCGGCCACGGCGACGCTCGACGGCAGGCTCGCGCTGGCGCTGAAGTCGGGCAATTTCGGCGCCGTCGACTTCTTCGCCAAGGCGCTCGCGCAACTGGAGACCCTCGGATGAGCATGGAAAACACCCTGCGCGAGACCATCTGCGCGGTCGGCGCCAGCCTCTACGCGCGCGGCCACGCGGTCGGCACCGCCGGCAACATCAGCGCGCGGCTCGACGACGGCTGGCTGATCACGCCCACCGACGCCTGCCTGGGCCGGCTCGACCCGGCCCGCATCGCCAAGGTCGACCTGGCCGGCCAGCAGGTCTCGGGCGACAAGGCCTCGAAGACGCTGGCCCTGCATCGCGGCATCTACCAGCGCAGCCCCGCATCGCGCGGCATCGTCCACACCCATTCCACCCACCTGGTGGCGCTGACCCTGGCCGGCGTCTGGCAAGCCGACGACGTGCTGCCGCCCATCACGCCCTACTACGTGATGAAGGTCGGCCATATCCCGCTGATCCGCTACCGGCGCCCTGGCGACCCGGCCGTGGCGGCCGAGGTCGCGGCGCTGGCCGATCGCGTGCGCGGCGTGCTGCTCGAGCGGCTCGGCCCGGTGGTCTGGGCGCCGAGCGTCGAGCAGGCTTCGGCCGTGCTCGAGGAGCTGGAGGAAACCGCGCGGCTGTGGCTGATGACCGACCCGAAGCCGGCGCCGCTCGACGCGGCCGCGCTCGACGAGCTGGGCGCCGTGTTCGGCACGCGCTGGTAGGACAAGGCATGGCGCGGCTCCCGCCTCGCGCCGGAGCCGCGACGGCGTGGCGGCGTGACAAACGGCGGCCACGCGCATCGACGACGCGCGAAGCGAATCGCGCGCGCCACCACCTGGAGACAAGCATGACCCCGTATCAAGCCACGGCGACTCCCGCCGCCGCCCAGGCCGGCCCGGCCGAACTCGACGCCACCTACAAGAAGGTGTTCTGGCGCATCGTGCCGTTCCTGATGCTCTGCTACGTGGTCGCCTACCTCGACCGCGTCAACGTCGGCTTCGCCAAGCTGCAGATGTCGCAGGACCTGGCCTTCAGCGAGACCGTGTTCGGGCTCGGCGCGGGGATCTTCTTCGTCGGCTACTTCCTGTTCGAGCTGCCCAGCAACCTGCTGATGCACCGCATCGGCGCGAAGATCTGGATCGCGCGGATCATGATCACCTGGGGCCTGCTTTCCGCCACGTTCGCATTCGTGAGGACTCCCACCCAGTTCTACGTGCTGCGCTTCCTGCTCGGCCTGGCCGAGGCGGGCTTCTACCCCGGCGTGATCCTCTACCTGACCTACTGGTTCCCCACCCACCGGCGCGCCAGGATCATCGCCGTGTTCATGTCGGCGATCCCGGTTTCGGGGATCTTCGGCAACCCGCTGTCGGGCTGGATCATGTCGAAATTCCAGGGCGGCGCGGGTTTCCACGGCTGGCAATGGATGTTCATGATCGAGGCGGTGCCGGCCGTGCTGGTGGGGATCGCGACCCTGCTCTACCTCGACAACGGCATCGCCCAGGCCAAGTGGCTCAGTCAGCGCGAGAAGCAGCTGCTGCAGGACGAGATCGACGCGCAGCCGCACCTGAAATCGAAGGAGAAGCATTCGCTGCGCACCGTGTTCGCCGATCCGCGCATGTGGTGGATGTCGCTGATCTACTTCACCTTCGTGACGGGCCAATATGGCCTGACCTTCTGGATGCCGACCCTGGTCAAGTCCACCGGCATCCAGGACAACTTCACGATCGGCCTGCTCTCGGCGATCCCCTTCCTGGTCGCGATCGTGGTGATGAACCTGTTCGGCCACAGTTCGGACAAGCGCCGCGAGCGCCGCTGGCACCTGATCATCCCGGCCACCATGGGCACCGTGGGTTTCGCGGTGGCGGCCATGTTCCCGCACAATACCGCCGTGTCGATCCTGTTCCTGTCGATCGCGGCGGGCGGCGTGCTGACCTGCGCGCCGCTGTTCTGGTCGCTGCCGACCGCCTTCATGGCCGGCGGCGCCGCGGCCGCCGGGATCGCCATCATCAACTCGGTCGGCAACCTCGCGGGTTTCGCGAGCCCCTATGTGATCGGCTACCTGCGCGATGCCACGCACAGCACCGCCTCGGGCATGTACATGCTGGCCGGCATGCTGGTGATCGGCTCGATCGCCGTGTGGCTGACGCCCGCGAAACTCGTGAACCGCTGATTTTTCGCCGCCGCGCGCTGCTCGTGTCGACACGGGCAGCGCCCGGCGCCGCTCCACTCTCCTGACGGAACCGCCGCCATGCCACGCTTCGCCGCGAATCTTTCGATGATGTACACCGAGCACCCGTTCCTCGAGCGCTTCGCCGCCGCGGCGCGCGACGGGTTCCGGGCCGTCGAGTACCTGTTCCCCTACGACTTCGCCGCCGACGAGCTGAAGGCGCGCCTGGCCGACGCCGGCCTCGTGCAGGCGCTGTTCAACGCGCCGCCGGGCGACTGGGCGGCCGGCGAGCGCGGCTTCGCCTCGCTGCCGGGCCGCGAGGACGAATTCCGCCGCGCCTTCGACACCGCGCTCGACTACGCGCGCGTGCTCGGCAACGACAAGCTGCACGTGATGGCCGGGCTGCTGCCGGCCGGCGCCGATCGCGCGCGCCATCGCGAGGTCTATCTGCGCAATCTCGCGCATGCCGCCGAGGCCGCGCGCGCGGCCGGCATCCTGGTGGTGATCGAGCCGATCAACACGCGCGACATGCCCGGCTACTTCCTGAACCGCCAGGACGACGCGCAGGCGATCTGCCGCGAGGTGGGCGCGCCGAACCTGCGCGTGCAGTTCGATTGCTACCACTGCCAGATCGTCGAGGGCGACATCGCCATGAAGCTCAAGCGCGATTTCGCCGGCATCGGCCATATCCAGGTCGCCGGCGTGCCCGAGCGCCACGAGCCGGACCTGGGCGAGCTGAACTACCCCTACCTGTTCGAGCTGATCGACACGCTCGGCTACGACGGCTGGATCGGCTGCGAATACCGCCCGAGAGCCGGCACCTCCGAAGGGCTCGGCTGGCTGCGCCCCTACCTGTAACCTCACGCGAACGACACCTCCATGAAAGTCCTGATCACCGGCGGCGCCGGTTTCCTCGGCCGGCGCCTGGCCACCCAACTGCTGGCGCGCGGCGAACTGGCCGGCCCGAACGGCGCGCCCGAGCGCATCGACGAACTGCTGCTGCTCGACGTGGTGGAGGCGAGCGGCTTCAGCGATGCGCGCGTCAAGACCCTGGTCGGCGATATCGCCGATCGCGCCGTGCTGGAGCGCGCGATCGATACGCAAACCGGCGCGATCTTCCACCTGGCCGCGATCGTCAGCGGCCAGGCCGAGGCCGATTTCGAGCTCGGCATGCGCATCAATCTCGACGCCTCGCGCTCGCTGCTGGAAGTCTGCCGCGCGCTCGGCCACCGGCCGCGCGTGCTGTTCACCAGCTCGGTGGCGGTCTATGGCGGCGAGCTGCCCGAGGTGGTGCTCGACGAGACCGCGCTCAACCCGCAATCCTCCTACGGCGCGCAGAAGGCGATCGCCGAGCTGCTGCTGGGCGACTACGCGCGGCGCGGCTTCGTCGACGGGCGCGTGCTGCGCCTGCCGACCATCAGCGTGCGCCCGGGGCGCCCGAACGCGGCGGCCTCCTCGTTCGCCAGCGGCATCATCCGCGAACCGCTGAACGGCGAGGACGCCGTCTGCCCGGTGCCGCTCGACACGCGGCTCTGGCTGCTCTCGCCGCGCCGCGCGATCGACGCGCTGGTGGCCGGGCTGGAGCTCGACGGCGAACGGCTCGGCAAGCGCCGCGTGATCAACCTGCCGGGGATCTCGGTGAGCGTGGGCGAGATGATCGAGGCGCTGCGCGAAGTGGCCGGCGACGCGCCGGTGGCCCGGATCCGCCACGAGATCGACCCGCGCGTGGTGGCCATCGTCGGCAGTTGGCCGGGGCGCTGGGATACCTCGCGCGCCGAATCGCTGGGCTTGGTCGGCGACGCTTCGTTCGCCGACGTGATTCGCGCGCATATCGAGGACGAGCTGCACTGAGTCTCGCCGGCGTGGCAAACCCATGTCTGAAATGTCACACTAACGACAATTCAAGACATGGGTCGGACATGCGCAAGATCGCCTTTTTCCTCTTCCCCGGCTATCAGCCAATGGGAATCGCCGTGACAGCCCCGTTCGAAACGGCGAACCTGCAGTCTGCCAGGCCCGTCTACGACATCCGGATGGTGTCGGAGCACGGCGGACCGATCCGCACCTCGCTCGGCTTCGAGGTCATGACCGAGCGCTTCGCCAGGCAGGCCTACGACCTGGTCGTGGTGGGCGCGAGCCTGGAAGATGCCTCGCCTGCCACGATCGCGCTGATCCGCGCAGCGCCCTCGCATTGCCGGCGTATCGCCGCCACCTGCCACGGCGCATTCGTGCTCGCCGAAGCGGGCCTGCTCGACGGCCGCAGAGCAACCACGCACTGGGATCGCGCCGCCGAGCTGCGTGCCCGATATCCGGCGGTGGAGGTCGACGAGGACCGTATCTTCGTCGCTGACGGCCCGATCTGGACCTCCGCCGGCATGACGGCCGGCATCGACCTCGCCCTGGCCCTGATCGAGGACGACCTGGGTGTGCAAGCGGCGCGTGCCGTGGCACGGCGCCTGGTGCTCTATCACCGCCGCGCCGGCGGCCAGTCGCAATTCTCCTCGCTGCTCGAACTCGAACCCAGGACCGACCGGATCCGGGCCGTGCTGACCTATGCCCGCGCGAACCTCGGCAAACGCCTGAGCGTGGAGGAACTGGCCGATGTCGCGAATCTCTCGGCGCGCCAGTTCGGTCGAGCCTTCCAGACCGAGACCGGCCGCACGCCGGCCAAGGCGATCGAACAGCTCCGGCTGGACGAGGCGCGGGTGCTGATGGAGGAAAGCCATCACTCGCTCGACGCAGTGGCGCAGATGACGGGCTTCGGCGATCGCGACCGGATGCGCCGCGCTTTTCTAAGGGCGTTCGGCCTGCCGCCGCATATGGTCAGGCGACAGGCGCTCGGCCATCCGTCGAGCGAGGAGGACGATCGCGTCGAGCCCTGAACGGCTCACGGCATGGCGAGCAGCATCGCGGCCATCGCCATGCCCATGACGATGCGGCAGGCAGAGCTCGCCACATCGGCCGAAGCGCCGGGCGCGGGCGCCCGCGCGACGCTCGCGCGGCATCCCTCCCGCAGGCAATCGCCGACCAGCACGAAGGCGATGGCCGAGGAAAGGGAGAGGTACTTGCCGATATCCGGTGCTTGCGCGCACATCGATGCGATCGGCGCGGAGGCGAACATATAGGCGCTCGCCGCGCAGTGGAGCACCTGCGTGAAGTCGTGACCGTTCCCGAGCGCGCGAAATCCGGCGGCATGCACGGCCGCCGCGCACCGCCCGACGAACCAGGCCGCGCCCAGCACGAACGTGGCGGCCCAGGCCCGGTCCGGCAGGATCGCGAAACTCGGCAACAGCATGCCGGTCATCGCCAGCGCCATCAGCGACGCCGAAATTTCCGCGTCGAGCCTGCCGCCGCGGCGCGGGCGACGCCGCGGCGAGCGCTGCATCGTCGCCGCGCTCGCCGCCACCGGCATCCGGGCGAGCGCGACGCGCCACGCACCGGGCAGCGCGGCGGCGATCATCAAGGCCGCCAACGCGCCGGACCACCAGGCAGGAACATTCATCCGAACCGCCTCCGGCAACCGGGCTAGTACTGCAGGTTCGGATAGGCTGCCCGATCCCCCGGCCCCTCGCGCGTGACGCCGAGGATTCCATAGATCGGCCAGATCGACTCGAGAGGCGTGGTTGTGCCGTGCTTGAAGGCGAGTTCGCTGGCCCAGTGATGGCGAATCCCGTCCGCGTGGCGGGAGAACACGTTCAGGATCGCGAGCTGCACGCCATCGGGCTTCTCGGCATAGTAGTCGCGGTTGAAGTGGTTGCCTCGCGAGGACAGCAGGCGCAGGTTCTGCCAACCGCGCTCCTGCGCGAAGGTACCCAGCCGCTCGGGACTGGTCTTCGCCACCACCACCAGGTTGGTCCGCTCCGCGAGGTGGAAGGCCGCGCCTTCGAGGCCGTCCACCACCGAGGTGCAGGAAGGGCAAGGCTGCTCCACCAGCGGCAGCGCAGCGGTCTTGCCGCAGGGCGCCCCCGCGCGCCGGTCTTCCGGCCAGCGCGGGAACATCATGTTGTAGATCACCAGCGAATCCTTGCCCGGCTCGAACAGCTCGGAAAAGCGGATCTTCCTGCCGTCACCGGCCTGCTCGAATTCGTAATCCTCCTGGATCAGGCCGCCCGGCGGCAAGGCGCGGCGCTGGGCGATCACCTTCTCGTTGAGCCGCCGCAACTCGTCCTCCGCCGCCATCAACTCGTCGCGCGCGCGACGGTATTCGCCGGATTCGCCGGGAAATCGCAGGCTCGGATCGAGAACGACCTCACGCCAGCGGTTCATATCGCGCGGTTCACCCTTGAGTGCCATGGTCATGCTCCTTTGTCGGTTTTCATCAGCAAACCTTAACATTGGAGAAAACCGGCGAACCGACATGGACACGGCAATTCCCGACATTCGCGTCGAGCGCCGGGCAATCAGGCTCCGGCCCCGCCCAGCACCAACAGATGCAACTCGCGCCGCACGACGAAACCCATCCCACGATAGATCGCAATCGCATTCTGGTTCGACGCCACCGCGTGCAGGAACGGGATCTCGCCGCGCGCGCGCATGGCCGCCATCAGCAGCCGCATCAAGCCGGCCGCCAGGCCTTGCCCGCGAAATGCGGGATCGACGCAGACCGCGCTGATCTCGGCATAGCCGTCGATCCTGAGGCGTTCGCCGGCCATCGCCGCCAGCCTTCCCTGCCGGCGCACGCCGAGGTAGCGGCCCAGCTCGATGGTGCGCGGCCCGAACGGCCCCGGCTGGGTCGCGGCGGTCAGTGCCAGCATGTCCGGCACGTCGCCGGCCTCGAGCCGCACGTGCTCGAGCGCGACGGGTTCGGGTTCGCGCTCGGCGACCATCTGGATCAGCGTCGCGCGCCGCTGCACGTCGAACCCCTCAGGCGGCTCGATCTCGTCGACCGTCACCAGCGCGGCGGGCCCGTATCGTTCGATCGACTCGCGCAAGGCGCCGAACGATGCGGGCGTGAGGTCGGCCAGCGCGGCAAACGGCGCGACCTCGGGCTGGAAACGCAGCACGCGCTCGCCCGGCACCGCGAATTCGGCCTGCCGCGTGGACAGGGCATTCCATATCAGGGTGTCCAGCGCATGCGCGCCTTCGCCCTGCTCGACGATCGATTCCGGCATGCCGGCGGCTCCTCAATCATTGGATTTCACGTAGCGCATGGTCCACACGGCGCGATCCCCCGGCGCGTACGAGTTGCCCACCCAGGGCGAACCGCAGACGTGCAGGTAGGCATAGGGCGTGCCCGCGAACATGATCCAGGCGCCCGCGTCGCGCACGTCGGTGGGCAGCCCGCAATGCGCGGCATCGAACGGCCAGAGCACCATCCAGTGCGGCCCGATCGGAATCGCGGGGCTGGTGGTGTCCAGGGCATCGCTATTGCTGTGCTGGGTCGCCCCGCAGAGCATATAGCAAAGCCCCGGCGTGGTGATGGACGGGCGCGGCTTGCGGTCGTGAATATCCTTGAACCACTGCATGCCGACCCGGTCCACGCACATCGGCGGATCCCCGATCCGGTTCTCGTTGCCCGGCGTGCAGACCCAGCCGTTGCTGCCCTGGCGCAGGATCCTCGACATGTTGCCGTGCATGTCCATCTCGGCCACGGTGGCATCGCGAGTGATCTGCGAAGGGCCGGCCTGCATCGCGCGCGCAATCTTGATCGCCCGCTCCTCCTCGTCCATCTCGCTTCGGGCCGGGCCGGGCGGCAAGGCCAGCGCCTCGTTGCCGAAGCTGCCCTGCACGGTGTCGTGCCCCCAGGCGCGGTTGCCGGCCAGGGCCGCCATCGCCGCGCCGAAGAAGCCGAGCCCGGCGATCGCCTTGCGGCGCGAAACCGATTCCGGATTCGCGGTTCCCGGGCCGGCATCCGCTTGACGAGGGGCAGCCTGGCTGCCGGTTTCCTGATGATCCTGCATGGCATTGTCCTTGTACGAGGCATGGATGGCCCGGCCCGGCGCATCGATCGAGGGCAGCGCGCTCGCGGCGCGCCCGCCTCACTCCGGCAGCGCCTGGACGGCCACCGGCGCGGCGTTGCTCAGGGGACGGGTTTCGAGCGGATCGACCAGCCGCCAGCACAGGGCCGCGGCAAGAAAGGCCAGCGCGGACGCGACAGCCAGCAGCCCCGTGTATCCCTGGGCAAGGCTGGCCTCCAGCATCGGCGCGACGCCGTCCCGTGCCCCCGCCAGCGAGGCGGCGTCGCCGAGATGGCCGTCGAGGATCAGGCGCGTCATGGCCAATTGCCGGCCCGCGTCCAGCAACGGGTAATGCAGCTGGACGTCCGCGGCGATGCGATCGACGAGCACGGCGCCGAGCGCGGCGAATCCCAGCACGAGGCCGCTGAAGCGCAAGGTGCCGGCGACGCCCGAGGCCATGCCGGCGCGCTCGACGGGGATCACCGTCATGCTGACCTTCGCGACCTGGCCGTTGAGGATGCCGCCGCCCAGCGAAGCGACGAACATCGGCACCACCACGGCGGCATAACTGAGGAGTTGCACCGTCACCGATGCGACTGCCAGCCCGGCCGCCACCAGCACCAGGCCGATGGAAAGCAGCGCACGCCCGGACAAGCGATGCTCGAGATGGACCGACACCACGCGCGGCACCGCGAACAGCGGAACCGCGAGCGGCAGCATCAGCAGGCCCGCCTCGAGCGGGGAGCGATGCAGCGCCGTCTGGAAGAAGAACGGCAGGTAGGTCAGCATCGTCAGGAATGCCACGGGATAGGCGATGCCGGCCACGCTCGCGCCGAGATAGGTTTTCTTCGCGAAATAGGCGAGCTCGACCATCGGCCGCTTCTCCCGCAGTTCCACCAGGACGAAGGCGACGAACAGGACCAGGGCGACGCCGATGCGCAGCAGCACGGAAACATCGCCCCAGCCCTCCCGGTTGCCGGAAATCAGCCCCCAGGTAAGCAAGCCGAGGAAGCCGCTGAACAGCAGCACGCCCATCCCGTCGAGCTTGCTGGCGCCGGGATCCTTCGACTCGCTCACCGTCCAGGCCGTCAGCGCGATCATCGCGACGCCGATCGGCAGGTTGACGTAGAAGGCCCAGCGCCATCCCAGCAATTGCGTGATCAAGCCGCCGATGACCGGCCCCATCATGACCGCGACCCCGATCACCGATCCCCAGAACGCGAAGGCCTTGGCCCGCTCCTTGCCGTGGAAGGCATGCGAGAGCACCGCGAGCGCTGCGCTCAGCAGCAGGGCGGCACCCACGCCCTGCATCGCGCGCGCGAGATTGAGGACGATCGACACCGACGCGGCGCCGCAAAAGAACGAGGCCAGCGTGAAGATCGACAGGCCGATGATCAGGATCCGCTTGCGCCCGAAACGGTCCGCCAGCGCGCCGGCCGGCATCAACAGGCTCGCGAACGCCAGCGTGTAGGAGGAGATCACCCACTCGATCGCCGAGAAATCCGCATGCAGCGACTTCGCGATGGAGGACAGCGACACCGCGACGATGTTGGCGTCCAGGTTGATCATGAAGGACGGCACCGACACGCAAAGCAGGAGGAGAAGTTTTCTGTTCATGGGCCACGGCCTGGGCCATCGCCCGGCTTCACTGCGGATTGAGTCATCGGTTGCCGGCGATCCGGCGTTGCCGAATACTGGCATATACCATCTTATCGTGCAAGCAGGTGCCCATGTTTCCCTGCCCTGCCGCTCGCGATACCGGATCGAATGACTGGCATATGCCATAATGCGCCGACGCAGGCCGGCGCTCGTCCCGAGCCGCCACGCGGCATGCGAGCATCGAACAGGAGCCGATCCATGAACGTCCGGCCGCTGAACCCCAGCGTCTGCAGTTACGGAGCGCTCCGGCGCGCGACCCGCGGCATCAGCCAGCAATACGACCAGGCCCTGGAGCCGGCCGGCATCAATGCCGCCCAGTACAACCTGCTGCGCGCGGTCCAGCGGCTGGGCGCTCCCACCCAAAGCGAGCTGGCCGCCGAGGTCGTGATGGACCTTTCCGCGCTCGGGCACACGCTCAAGCCGCTGATCCGCGATGGCTGGATCACTCTCGACAAGGATCCCGAAGACAATCGCCGCCGGCTGATCTCGCTGACACCGGAAGGCCGCGAGCGGCTGCGGCACGCCAGGCGGCTGTGGAAACCGGTGCAGCAGCGCTTCGAGGCGTTTCTCGGCAAGCAGGAAACCCAGGACCTGCTGGCCCTGCTCGATCATCTGGCATCCGGCAGTTTCGACGAGGCAGGCGCCGCCTAGCGCCGGCATGACGGGCGCGTCGGAACGTGGTTGAAAGCGGTTGAAAGCGACGCTTCACATCAGACAAAAAGCCGTCGCGCATCGAAGCGTCACGCATTATTACCGGACGCTCGTTTGACACAGATTGTTACAGCTCAGCTAGCTAGGCGTAAACCATATCTGGGATGATCGATCAACGCTCGCATTCAGGGTCGCAAGCTTTCGCGCTGCAAGGCGAACCGAAAACCCGGCGGGCCAATCGAAACCCATCATGGCCGCTCTCTACGATTTCGGCGCCCGCACCTTGCGCCACCTTTACGACCGCAAGATCCGCAGCGCCGCCGTGCTCGACACGACGACGCTGTTCCCGGACGCGCGGCGCTTCACCGCCGCCTGGCAGACGATCCGCGCCGAGGCGCTGGCGGTGGCGCGCGACCTGCCGCGCATCCCGCGCTTCCACGAGATCATGCGCGAGCAGGCCGATATTTCGGATAACGACGCACGCGACTGGCGCATGTTCATCATGCAGGCCTACGGCGTGCGCTTCGAGAAGAACCGCGTGCGCTGCCCGGCGCTGAGCGAGATCGTCGACGCCTCGCCCGACGTGCTGTCGGCCTCGCTGTCCTTCCTCGCGCCCGGCAAGCACATCCCGCCGCATCGCGGGCCGTTCCGCGGGGTGCTGCGCGGCTACCTGGTGCTGTCGATGCCGAAGCGCGAGGACGGCTCGGCCGCCGCGGTGCTGAAGATCGACGGCCGCGAGCATCGTCTCGACGACGGCCAGTTCCTGCTGTGGGACGACACCTTCGTGCACGAGGTCTGGAACGACAGCGACGAGGTGCGCATCGTGCTGCTGCTCGACATCCGCCGCCGCGACCTGCCCACCGGCCTGCGGCTGCTGTCGGCCGGCATCATCCAGTTGATCCGGCTCGGCATCCGCCTGCGCGGCGGCTCGATCCCGGTCTGAAGGCGGCGCCCGCCCCTTTCTTGCCACCCCTTTCGCGCCCGCCGCGAACGACAAGGCCGGCCCCTCGGGGCCGGCCTTGTCGTTCACGTCACGCAGACGCCGCTACGGCCTCAGTGGATGCCCAGGTAGGTCTTCACCGCCGGCAGGCCCGGCTTGCCGTCGAAGGTCGTCACGCCGGCCAGCCACTTGTCGAGCTGCTGCGGATTCTGCTTGAGCCACGCCGCGGCGGCCTTGTTCGGATCTTCCTTGTTCATGATCGGCACCATCACGTGGTTCTCGATCTCGGTGCTGAACTGCAGGTTCGAGACGAACTTCGCCACGTTCGGGCAGCGCGCCGCGTAGTCGGGCGGCGTCGCCGTCAGCACGCGGGCCTCGCCGTAGTTCGGGCCGAACACGTCGTCGCCGCCGGTCAGGTAGTCCATCTTGAACTGCACGTTCATCGGATGCGGTTCCCAGCCGAGGAACACGATCCACTGCTTGTCGCGGATCGCACGATTGACCTCCACCAGCATGCCCGCCTCGCTCGACTCCACCAGCTTGAACTTGCCGAGCCCGTACTGGTTGCCGTCGATCATCTTCTTGATCAGCGCATTGCCGTCGTTGCCGGGTTCGATGCCGTAGATCTTGCCGTTGAGCTTGTCGGCGAACTTCTGGATGTCGGCGAAGGACTTGAGCCCCCCCTGGTAGACATAGTCCGGCACCGCCAGCGTGTACTTCGCGCCGGTCAGGTTCGGCGTGGCCAGCACCTTGATGGTGCCGGCCTTGGTGAACGGCGCGATGATCGGGTCCATGGTCGGCGACCAGTAGCCGAGGAACACGTCGATCTGCTTGCTCTTGATCCCGGCGAAGGTGATCGGCACCGAGGCGATGGTCTTGGTCGGCGTGTAGCCGAGCCCGGCCAGCATGGCCGAGGCCAGGCCGGTGGTGGCCGCGATGTCGCTCCAGCCGACATCGGCGAAACGCACGCTCTTGCAGGCTTGCGGGTCGGCCGCCTGCGCCGCCGTCCAGGGTGCCACGGCCATCCCGAGCCCGCAGGCCGCCGTGATCAGGAATCGTTTCATCTTCTTCTCTCCTCAGCTGGGTTCAACACGTCGTTCGATTCATAGGCAAGCGGGCGTGCGCCAGGCCCTCACTGGCGCGTCGGCGTGGCCCGGCGCTCGTAGCTCGGCGCGTGGCCGAACTGCGCGCGATAGGCCTTGCTGAAATGGCAGGGCGAATGGAAACCGCAGATCGTCGTGACGCGCGCGATCGAAGCATCGGTGGTGCGCAGCAGGTCGCGCGCGCGCTTCAGGCGCAGCGTCAGGTAATAGTGGGTGGGCGAGACGTTCAGGTAGACCTTGAACATGCGCTGCAGATGGCGCTGCGAGAGCCGCACCAGGCGCGACAGTTCGTCGAGCGAGAGCGGTTCCTCGATATTGGCCTCCATCAGCCGCACCACCTCCACCAGCTCGGCGCGCGAGAAGCCGACGCGCGCATCGACCGGGATCGGCTGCGGATCGCCGGCGCCGCGGATGCGCTCCAGGATGAACTGTTCGGATACCTGGGCGGCCAGGTGCTGGCCGAGCCGCGCGCCCACCAGGTTCAGCATCAGGTCGAGCGGCGCGGTGCCGCCGGTGCAGGTGAGCCGGTCGCGATCGACCACGAACAGCTCGTCGGCGAAGCGCACCTGGGGGAATTCGCCATGCAGCGCCGAGAGATTCTCCCAGTGCACGGTGCAGCGGTAATCGTCGAGCAGGCCCGCCGACATCAGCGCGTAGGCGCCGGTGCAGATCCCGCCCAGCGGCAGCCCGCGCGCGGCCAGGCCCGCCAGCGCCTCGCGGGTGCGCGCGTCGACCACCTCGCGGATGCGGATCCCGCCGCACACGATCATCACGTCGGGCAGCGGGCCGTCCAGGTCCAGCGCCTCGGTGGGACGCACGGCGATGCCGTTGCTGGCCTGCACCGGCCCGCCGTCGAGCGAGTGGATCGACCAGCGGTAATGCTCGGCGCGGCCCACGTAGTTGGCCATGCGCAGCACCTCGACGGCGCTGCTGAAGGCGATCATCGAGAAATGCGGCAAGGTCAGGAAACCGAAATGCGCGAGCGACTGGGCGGAGGTCGCGCGGGCGACGGGAACGGTGTCGACGGCAAGGCTCACGGTCGCTCTCCGGCAAGAGCAGGTTGCACGAAGCCGGCCCCGGCGGCACGTGGCCGCCGGCACCGGCAACAGAAGCGAAGCGGATGGAACGGGAAAGGCGGGAGCGCCGGCCTCAGGCCTGCACGGCGGGCTTCATGCCGAACAACTGGCGGAAGCCCGAGAACAGCGGCGCGCGGGCAGCGCCCGGGGCACGGCCGAAGCTCTCCGTGATGCGGTCCAGGATGATCGCGAGCAGCACCACCGACAGGCCGCTCTCGAAGCCCAGGCCGATATCGAGGCGCTGGATGCTGGCCAGCACGTCGTTGCCCAGGCCGCCCGCGCCGACCATCGAGGCGATGATCACCATCGACAGCGCCATCATGATGGTCTGGTTCACGCCCTGCATGATCGAGGGCAGCGCATTCGGGAACTGCACCTTGTAGAGCAACTGCCAGGGCGTGCAGCCGAAGGCCTGGCCGGCCTCGACGATCTCGCGGTTCACGTGGCGGATGCCGAGGCTGGTCAGGCGCACCGCCGGCGGCATCGCGAAGATCACCGTGGAGAGGATCCCCGGCACGCGGCCCAGGCCGAACAGCATCGCGGCCGGGATCAGGTAGACGAAGGCCGGCATGGTCTGCATCAGGTCCAGGATCGGCCGCACGATGGCCGACACCCACTTGCTCTTGGCCGCCCAGATGCCGAGCGGGATGCCCAGCACCAGGCTGATGATGGTGGACGACAGCGTCAGGCCCAGGGTGATCACGGTCTGGTCCCAGAAGCCGGTCGCGAAGATCAGCAGCAGGGCCAGCGTGGTGAAGATCGCGAAGCGCCAGCCCACGCGCCAGAGGCCCACGCCGATGAAGATCGCCATCAGCAGCCACATCGGGATCGCCTGCAGGCCGTGCTCGACCAGCGCGGCCAGGCTCTCGATCACCTGGCCGATCGTGTCGAAGGTCTTCGCGTCGTGGTCGAGCAGGTAGCGGACGGATTGATCGACCCAGGTGCCGAGCGGAATCAGTTCAGACATGGGAGCCTCGCGAACGGGTGATGGCCTTCAGGAGCACGGCCCGATCGACGGAACCGCAGTAGCAGCCCTGGTCGTCGACCACGGGCAGCGCGTTGGGGCTGGCGACCACGCGTTCGACCACGTGGTCGAGCGTGGCGTCATGCGGGATGGACTCGATCTGGCGCACGTCGGGCGCGGCCATGCCGAGCGCGTCGCGCGTGACGAAGCCGCGGATCTTGCGCGCCTCGTCGAGCACGAAGGCGTATTCGGCGCTGCCGTTGAGCGTGGCGGCCACGTTGGCCGCGTCGAGCCTGGAGACGATCGGCACGGCGCCGGTCTGCATCAGGTCGCTGGCGGTCAGGTAGCGGCTGGTGTCGATGCCCTCGAAGAAGGCGCGGACGTAGTCGTCGGCCGGGTTGGCGATGATGTCCTGCGGCGTGCCGACCTGCACCAGGCGGCCGCCCTCCATGATCGCGATGCGCGTGCCGATGCGCAGCGCCTCCTCCAGGTCGTGCGAGACGAACATGATGGTGCGGCGCTGCTCCTTCTGGAGCTGCAGCAGCACGTTCTGCATTTCCTTGCGCTTGAGCGGATCGAGCGCCGAGAAGGCCTCGTCCATGATCATCAGCGAGGGATTGACGGCCAGCGCGCGGGCCAGGCCGACGCGCTGCTGCATGCCGCCCGACAGCTCGGCGGGCAGCTTCTTAGCGAACGCGGCCAGGCCGACCTGCTCGAGCACGTCCATCGCGCGGCGCTCGCGGTCCTTGCGGCCCACGCCGGCCACTTCAAGGCCGAACGCGGCGTTCGACAGCACGGTGCGCTGCGGCATCAGCGCGAAGGACTGGAACACCATGCTCATGTCGGTGCGGCGCAGCGCGGTCAGTTCCGAGCGGCGCACCGAGGCCACGTCGCGGCCGTCGATCAGCACCTTGCCGGCGGTCGGCTCGACCAGGCGGTTGACGAGGCGGATCAGCGTCGACTTGCCCGAACCGGACAAGCCCATCAGCACGAAAATCTCGCCTTCCTGCACGTCGAACGATACGTCGTGCACTCCGACCACCTGGCCGGTCTGCTTGAAAATATCGTCCTTCGTCGACCCGGCTGCGAGCATGTCGAGCGCCTGCTTCGGGTTGTTACCAAAAACCTTGCACAGACCTTCGACTACGACCTTGGGGGCATCCATCGAAACCTTCTCCTCGTGTAGCTGGGGCTCACCATCAGAGCGTGCCTCAATGGTTGCCAGAAAAAACTTGGGGTAGCCGACGAATTCCGACAGTCGCTTGCGCAAATACGACACGGGTATTTGTCGTGCTCCGCCAGCACCGGCGCGGCAGACGCGGCGGCGGGGGCCCGCTTGCGGCGCCGCGTCAAGCGAAAAGCCTTGATGGACGCGGATCGTGCCCCATGATCCCGCAACGCGGCATGAGCGACGCGCGGCGCGGATCGCGGCGGAAAAACACAAGCCGCGAGGTCGCAATTCGACAAGAACATGTCCGATCGCCGATGCGGCCCGCTGCCCCTTCGGCGCACGATCGTTCGATGCGGCCGGACGCGGCAGGTGCAACCCGGTCGCACCATCGCCCGGCCGGCGATATCGGCCTGAAAGCTTCGCGGCACCGGCTCGCGCGCGCTCGACGATGGTTGCTTGCGCATGCACCGGTTTCCCATGACAAGGACGATGCTCAGGTTTCCTGAGGATCGCGCAGCGATTGCCTGGGGCACGCGCCCCGATCTCGAACGGCGCCCCGCCGTCTCAATGCACGGCGCCGGCGCCCAGCCGGATGTCCTCGCGTCGCTCGAGCGCGGTGACGGCCATGATGCGAATCGCCTGGGCCAGCGTATCGAGCGAGAGGCTCGGCAGCCCGGGATGGCGCGCGGCCAACTCGGGCAGGCAGGGCACATGGATGAAACCGCCGCGCAGCGAAGGACGCTGCGTGGCGGCGAAGTGCATCAACGCGTAGAAGACGGTGTTGCAGACGTAGGTGCCGGCCGTCTGCGAGACCGAGGCGGGAATCCCGGCCTCGCGCAGGTCGCGCACCAGCGCCTTGATCGGCAGCGTCGAGAAGTAGGCGGCCGGGCCGCCCTCCACCACCGGCTCGTCGATCGGCTGGCGCCCGGCATTGTCGGGAATCCGCGCGTCGACCACGTTGATGGCGACTCGCTCGACCGAAACGTCGGGACGGCCGCTGGCCAGACCCAGGCACAGCACCAGCGCCGGATCGGTCGCCTCGATGGCTTCGGCCAGCGCGCGCGGCGCCGATTCGACCACGCAGGGCAGGCGATGCGCCACCACGCGCGCGCCGGCGAGGGTTTCGCCGTCGACGCAGCGCGCGGCTTCCCAGGAAGGATTGAGGGCGTCGCCGCCGAAGGGCTCGAAACCGGTAAGGAGGATGGTACTCATCGAAACGAAGCGGTCTGGTTGGGCAGGCTCTCATGTTAGGCCCGAAAGCTCGGACCCGGCGCGCCGGATTTCCGCCGCGGGCCGCCCAAGCCGCCGGGACCAAGAAAAAATGCCCCGCCGACGTTGCCGAGGGCGGGGCCAACCCATGTCAGAGACGACACCAGCGAGGTGCCATGAAACGATCATATCGACGCGCCGGGGCCGGTCGAACCAAGCATTTCTGCTATCCAAACGAGCTCCGGCGGCCAGGACTTGCCTCGCGCAAACGCATATCGATAGAACGAAAAGTCGTTTCCCGCGGCCGGCACGGCTCGTTAACATGCTCGTTCGAGCCTGTCTGATCAGGCACCGCATTCCCGGGAGCACATCTTGACTGCATTCGATCAACACCGCCGGCCGTTCATCGTCGGCATCGGCGGCACCACCCGCGCGGCTTCGTCGACCGAGCGCGCCCTGAATTTCGCGCTGCGCGGCGCCCAGGCGGCCGGCGCGCGCACGCGGCTGTTCGACGGCCCGTTCCTGCATTCCCTGCCCCATTACGCGCCCGAACAAAAAGGCCTGAGCGAATCCCAGATCGAGTTGATCGAGGCGGTGCGCGAAGCCGACGCCGTGATCATCGCGACGCCCGGCTACCACGGCGGCGTGTCCGGCCTGGTGAAGAACGCGCTCGATACGCTCGAGGAACTGCGTGCCGACCAGCGCCCCTACCTGGACGGGCGCGCGGTGGGCGTGATCGTCACCGCCTATGGCTGGCAGGCCGCCGGCACGGTGCTGAGCTCGCTGCGCTCGATCGTCCACGCGTTGCGCGGCTGGCCGACGCCGTTCGGCGCCGCCGTCAACACACTGGAGACGCGCTTCGAGACGGCCGACACCTGCTCCGACGCCAAGGTCGCCGGCCAGCTCGAGACGGTCGGCGCGCAAGCCGCGGAGTTCGCGCTGGCCTTCGCCTCGCACCGCGCCGCGACGCAGATCGCCGCCCCGGTGCTCAAGCTCGCCTCGAACTGAGCGCCGCGCCGGCTTCGGCCGGGCGAGATCGGTGAATTTTGGCGACTTTGCGGTTTCTTGCCGTTTTCGGCATGACTGAAGGCCCTTTTGGGGCCTTTTTTGTTGTTTTTGGCACTTCCCCTCGTTTTTCATCCGGCCGCCCGGCATCGTGTCGGGCCATATGCATTCGCGCCGGGCCGCGCATATGCTTCGCCGGAAAGATTGGTTCCGGCCGGCTCGCGCGCAGCTTACGCTGCACACTCCCGTACTCGATTTCGTCCTGCAATGATTCGTCCGATCCGCTACAAAGGCTACGAAATGGCGCCTGCGGCCGCCCGCCAGCCTAACGGGCTGTTCGCCGCGAACCTGACCATCGAGAAGACCGCCGCGGGCCCCTCCCGCGCCTACTCGTTCGATGCGATCGACTTCTTCTTCGACGAGGCCCACGCGCTGGCCTACGCCTCGCGCTGGGGGCGCATCTGGATCGACGCGCACAGTTGAGCTTCGGCAAGACGGACGTGGGCGGTGTCCTGGCCCGAAAACGCGAAAATCGACTGCCTATGCAAGAATAAGCCGTTGCGATTTTCCGCCAGACACCCAGATCAAGCTCATGTCCGACACGCTACAGCACGAGCAGGCGGCCGATCACGCCATGCGCCATTGGGCGCATGACAGCACCGGTCCCGTCCGCATCGGCTCCGAGGCGCACAAGCAGATGTTCTGCCGAATGCTCCTCGACACCCATAACCCCTACAAACCGGCCGTGATCGACTGGCCGCCGCTATCGCCGGCCGAACTGAAGCGACTCACCGCGCTGCCGATCTGGGACATCGCGGTCCAGACCGAAGGCCGCGCCTCGATCCGGGTGGCCACCTTCGCCGCCACCGTGGCCGATCCGCTGCTGCGCTCGGCGCTGCAGATGGACGGTGGCGAGGAGGCGCGCCACAAGGTGGTGCTGTCGAAGCTGGTGGAAGCCTATGGCATCGCCCTCGCGCCCGAACCGCCCTATCCCGCGCCGACGGATCCCGAATGGGCCTGGGTGCTGACCGGCTTCAGCGAATGCATCGACAGCTTCTTCGCCTTCGGGCTGTTCCGCTCGGCCCAGCAATCAGGCTTCTTCCCGGCGGAACTGGTCGAGACCTTCGAGCCCGTGATCCAGGAAGAAGGCCGCCACATCCTGTTCTTCGTGAACTGGTACGCCTGGTACTGGCGCAACCTGCCCTGGTGGAAGCGGCCGTGGTTCTTCCTGCGCGTCGCGGCGATCTGGATCACGCTGATCCGCGACCGCATCGGCATCGCGCGCGGCATCGATACCGACGGCGTGGCCCACGATGCGAACTTTCCGGCCAATGCCGCGGCGACGGTCGGCAACGAGGCGCTCAAGCCGCGTGAGCTGATCGAACTCTGCCTGGCCGAGAACGAGCGCCGCATGGCGGGCTACGATCCTCGGCTGCTGCGTCCGAAGTTCGTCCCCCGCATGGCCCGCCTCGCCCTGAAGTTCATCAAGAAGTAAGCCGCCGGAGAAGTGGCCCGGCCGCGCTCGCATCGGGCGCGGCCGATTGGTTGCATCGGCACCTTTCTTTCCTTGCCTTCCCCCGTCTCGCTTCATCGCATGCGCGTGCATCGATCGCGATAGCTGCTGCATGCGCACACGGCTGTTGCCGGCCGACAACGCCTGCGATCACGCGTCGTTCGTCACGACACACTTGGTCACCATCTGTCCGCATGTTGGGACGCGGCCCGTGGTGGCGGGCGGCGCCCTGCCCTGAAGGTGGGCGGGATTATCCACGTCCTGTCTGAAATCCCCGTCGATCCCTCTCGAGTTTCAAACCGGGAATTCCATCAGGACCAGCCTCCTGCGACGCCGGGCGGCTCGCAGCGATTCATCCCCAATTCCTATTTTTGCCGCGATGCAATATCGATACTTAAACGATTCGAAAAATCGTTTCCAACCTGCTCAATAATCAAACAGAGGGCTTTTTTAAGGTTTTATATTTTATCAATGCCGAATACGGATTGTAGAGTACAAAATCGCAAGATTGTCAAATTTCGATACTCTAAATATCACCGAATGATTCTGTAAAATTGTTGAATATCCTTTAGTATCAGTAGCTTCAAGCCACTCAACACGGACTTTTTGGTGTCCACGGAGGCTCCACGCAAACGATTTACCGGCTCTTGAAGAAATTTAACAGACCGATGGAGCAGTAATCGACAACAATGTTTCACAGTTGATCCCAGGTAGTTTGCAGTTGTTTTCATTTGAAATTAGCCGCCTCCAATAGAATCCGCGCAATTGATTAGTTTTCCCGCGCAAGGCAGAGACGGCGACTGAAACTGCCTGATTCATTGCACGGGTCCGTGGAGATAGGCCGCATGAATCGCAATTACCGCTCGATCTGGAACGAATCTCTCGGGGCGTGGGTGGCTGCTTCCGAAAACGATTCGGCACGGGGAAAACCAAACAAGTCGGCCGTGGCCAAGGCGGTGACCACCGCGGTGCTGGTGGCCGGCGCGACCAACCAGGTCGCGCAGGCGCAGTACGCGACCGGCGGCGGGGTGGCGGCCTCGACCTCGACCATCGCGATCGGCGGCAATGCGGCCGTGCTCGGGGTATTCGCGCCGAGTGGCACCACCGCGAGCGGCACCGGTTCGATCGCACTCGGCTCGAATGCGACGTCGACCGGTGCGGCCTCGATGGCACTCGGCTACGGCTCGACCGCCACCGGCTCCACCTCGATGGCCATCGGCAACGGCGCCACCGCCACCGGCGTGTTTTCCACCGTGTTCGGCCACAACGCCGTGGCGACTGCCTCGAGCGCGATTGCAGTCGGCTCCGGTTCAAACGCGCAAGGCGTGGGCGCGTCCGCGATCGGCAACGACACGCTCGCGACCGGCAGCAGTGCCGTCGCGATCGGTGGCGGCAACAGCACCGGCAGCGGTGGCGCCACCGCGTCGGGTACAAGCTCGATCGCGATCGGCCGGTTCTCGGTCGCCACAGCCACCTCTGCGCTGGCTGCCGGGGCGGGAGCGACCGCATCGGACCAGTTCGCCGTGGCGCTGGGGCCCAACGCTTCCGCCCAGTATGCGAACAGCGTGGCGATCGGCTCGGGCAGCACCACCGCCGCGGCCGCGCCCACCACCACCGGTTTCCTGACCGGCCAGGCGGCGCCGACCTCGGAAGTGTCGGTGGGCTCGGCCACCGCGCTGCGGCGCATCACCAATGTCGCCGACGGCTCGGCGCCGACCGATGCCGTGACGGTTTCGCAGCTCAGCACCGGCCTGAGCACGACCACCAGCTCGATCGCCAGCCTGTCGACCTCGACCTCGAGCGGGCTCTCCACCACGAATAGCCGCGTCACGTCCCTGTCGTCGGGCTTGTCGTCGACGACGAGCTCCATCGGTTCGCTTTCGTCGGCGCTGTCGAGCACCAATAGCTCGGTGACGTCGTTGTCTTCGGGGGTGACTTCGATTTCCAGTGGGTTGTCGACGGCCAATAGCAATGTGGCTTCGTTGTCGTCGGGGGTGACCTCGATTTCCAGTGGCTTGTCGACGGCCAATAGCAACGTGGCTTCGTTGTCGTCGTCCACTTCGACCAGCGTCGGCTCGCTTTCCAGCGGCTTGTCCACCGCCAGCAGCAACGTCACCTCCCTTTCGTCGGGACTGAGTTCCACGAACAGCAATGTCACGTCCCTGTCTTCCGGGCTGTCCACCACCAGAAGCTCGGTGACCTCGCTGTCGTCCGGCTTGTCGAGCACCAACAGCTCGGTGACTTCGCTGTCATCCGGTGTAACGTCGATTTCCAGTGGGCTCTCGACGGCCAACAGCAACGTCGCGTCGCTCTCGTCGTCCACGTCGACCAGCGTCGAATCGCTCTCGACCGGCTTGTCCACCACCAGCAGCTCGGTGACTTCCCTGTCGTCGGGGCTGTCGAGCACCAATAGCTCGGTGACTTCGCTTTCGTCGGGGGTGACCTCGATTTCCAGTGGATTGTCGACGGCCAATAGCAACGTGGCTTCGTTGTCGTCGTCCACTTCGACCAGTGTGGGCTCGCTTTCCAGCGGCTTGTCTACCGCCAGCAGCTCGGTGACCTCCTTGTCGTCGGGCCTGTCGAGTACCAATAGCTCGGTGACTTCGCTTTCGTCGGGGGTGACCTCGATTTCCAGCGGCTTGTCGACGGCCAACAGCAACGTGGCTTCGTTGTCGTCGTCCACTTCGACCAGTGTGGGCTCGCTTTCCTCCGGCTTGTCCACCGCCAGCAGCTCGGTGACCTCTCTGTCGTCGGGGCTGTCGAGCACCAATAGCTCGGTGACTTCGCTTTCGTCGGGGGTGACTTCGATTTCCAGCGGGTTGTCGACGGCCAACAGCAACGTGGCTTCGTTGTCGTCGTCCACTTCGACCAGCGTCGGCTCGCTTTCCTCCGGCTTGTCCACCGCCAGCAGCTCGGTGACCTCTCTGTCGTCGGGGCTGTCGAGCACCAATAGCTCGGTGACTTCGCTTTCATCGGGGGTGACCTCGATTTCCAGCGGGCTGTCGACGGCCAACAGCAATGTCACTTCGCTTTCGAGCGGACTGAGCTCCACGAACAGCAATGTCACGTCGCTGTCTTCTGGTTTGTCCACGACCAGAAGCTCCGTGACCTCCCTGTCGTCCGGCCTCTCGAGTACCAATAGCTCGGTAACTTCGCTGTCATCCGGCGTGACCTCGATTTCCAGCGGCTTGTCGACGGCCAACAGCAACGTGGCTTCGTTGTCGTCGTCCACTTCGACCAGCGTTGAATCGCTCTCGACCGGGTTGTCCACGACCACCAGCTCGGTGACTTCCCTTTCGTCAGGACTGTCGAGCACCAACAGCACGGTGGCATCGTTGTCCTCGGGCGCGACGTCGATTTCCAGCGGGCTATCGACGATCACTAGCAACGTCACCTCGCTGTCGAGTGGATTGAGCTCCACTAACAGCAATGTCTCGTCGTTGTCCTCGTCCGTCTCCAGCGGTCTGTCGACGACAAACAGCAATGTCACTTCGCTGTCGAGTGGACTGAGCTCTACCAACAGCAATGTGTCGTCGCTGTCCTCGTCCGTCTCCAGCGGGCTGTCAACGACAAACAGCAATGTCACTTCGCTGTCGAGTGGACTGAGCACCACGAACAGTAATGTGTCGTCGTTGTCCTCGTCCGTCTCCAGCGGGCTGTCGACGACCAACAGCAACGTCACTTCGCTGTCGAGCGGACTGAGCTCCACCAACAGTAATGTGTCGTCGTTGTCTTCGTCCGTCTCCAGCGGTCTGTCGACGACTAACAGTAACGTCACTTCGCTGTCGTCTGGACTGAGCACCACGAACAGCAATGTCGGATCGCTGTCTTCGTCTGTCTCCAGCGGCCTGTCGACAACCAATAGCAACGTTACTTCGCTGTCTAGTGGATTGAGCTCCACAAACAGCAATGTGACGTCGCTGTCTTCGTCCGTTTCCAGCGGCCTGTCGACGACCAACAGTAACGTCACTTCGCTGTCGTCTGGACTGAGCTCCACGAACAGCAATGTGACGTCGCTGTCTTCGTCTGTCTCCAGCGGTCTGTCGACGACCAATAGCAACGTCACTTCTCTGTCGAGTGGATTGAGCTCCACCAACAGCAATGTGACGTCGCTGTCTTCGTCCGTTTCCAGCGGCCTGTCGACGACCAACAGTAACGTCACTTCGCTGTCGTCTGGACTGAGCTCCACAAACAGCAATGTGTCATCGCTGTCTTCGTCCGTCTCCAGCGGTCTGTCGACGACCAATAGCAACGTCACTTCGTTGTCGTCTGGACTGAGCTCCACAAACAGCAATGTCTCGTCGCTGTCCTCGTCCGTTTCCAGCGGTCTGTCGACGACTAACAGTAACGTCACTTCGCTGTCGAGCGGCCTCAGCTCGACCAATAGCAATGTCACTTCGTTGTCGTCCGGCCTGAGCTCCACCAACAGCAACGTCACCTCACTGTCGAGCGGCCTGAGCTCCACCAACAGCAATGTCTCGTCACTGTCTTCGTCCGTTTCCAGCGGTCTGTCGACGACTAACAGCAACGTCACTTCGCTGTCGTCTGGACTGAGCTCCACGAACAGCAATGTCGGATCGCTGTCTTCGTCCGTCTCCAGCGGTCTGTCGACGACCAATAGCAACGTCACTTCGCTGTCGTCTGGACTGAGCACCACGAACAGTAATGTGTCGTCGTTGTCCTCGTCCGTCTCCAGCGGTCTGTCGACGACCAATAGCAACGTCACTTCGCTGTCGTCTGGACTGAGCACCACGAACAGCAATGTGTCATCGCTGTCTTCGTCTGTATCCAGCGGTCTGTCGACGACCAATAGCAACGTCACTTCGTTGTCGTCTGGACTGAGCGCCACAAACAGCAATGTCTCGTCGCTGTCCTCGTCTGTATCCAGCGGTCTGTCGACAACCAACAGCAATGTTTCGTCGCTGTCCTCGTCCGTTTCCAGCGGTCTGTCGACGACTAACAGTAACGTCACTTCGCTGTCGAGCGGCCTCAGCTCGACTAATAGCAATGTCACTTCGTTGTCGTCCGGCCTGAGCTCCACCAACAGCAACATCACGTCACTGTCGTCCGGCCTTAGCTCCACCAACAGCAACGTCACCTCGCTGTCGTCAGGCCTGAGCTCCACCAACAGCAATGTCTCTTCGTTGTCGAGCGGCCTCAGTTCCACCAACAGCAATGTGTCATCGCTGTCTTCGTCCGTTTCCAGCGGCTTGTCGACGACGAACAGCAACGTGTCATCGCTGTCTTCGTCTGTCTCCAGCGGCCTGTCGACGACCAATAGCAACGTCGCCTCATTGTCGAGTGGATTGAGCTCCACCAACAGCAATGTGACGTCGCTGTCTTCGTCCGTTTCCAGTGGCCTGTCGACAACCAACAGCAACGTCACCTCGCTGTCGAGCGGCCTGAGCTCCACCAATAGCAACGTCACCTCGCTGTCGAGTGGATTGAGCTCCACCAACAGCAATGTGTCGTCGCTGTCTTCGTCCGTCTCCAGCGGTCTGTCGACGACCAACAGCAATGTCTCGTCGCTGTCCTCGTCCGTCTCCAGCGGTCTGTCAACGACCAACAGCAACGTCACTTCGTTGTCGAGCGGCCTGAGCTCCACCAACAGCAATGTGTCGTCGCTGTCTTCGTCCGTCTCCAGCGGTCTGTCGACGACCAACAGTAACGTCACTTCGCTGTCGTCTGGACTGAGCACCACCAACAGCAATGTGTCGTCGTTGTCTTCGTCCGTCTCCAGCGGCCTGTCGACGACCAATAGCAACGTCACCTCACTGTCGTCTGGCCTGAGCTCCACCAACAGCAACGTCACCTCACTGTCGAGCGGCCTCAGCTCTACCAATAGCAACGTCACCTCGCTGTCGAGCGGCCTGAGCTCCACCAACAGCAACGTCACTTCGCTGTCGTCAGGCCTGAGCTCCACCAACAGCAACGTCACTTCGCTGTCGTCAGGCCTGAGCTCCACCAACAGCAATGTCTCGTCGTTGTCGAGCGGCCTCAGTTCCACCAACAGCAATGTGTCATCGTTGTCTTCGTCCGTTTCCAGCGGCTTGTCGACGACGAACAGCAACGTGTCATCGCTGTCTTCGTCTGTCTCCAGCGGTCTGTCGACGACCAATAGCAACGTCACCTCATTGTCGAGTGGATTGAGCTCCACCAACAGCAATGTGTCTTCGCTGTCTTCGTCCGTTTCCAGCGGCCTGTCGACGACCAACAGCAATGTCTCGTCGCTGTCCTCGTCCATCTCTAGCGGTCTGTCAACGACCAACAGCAACGTCACCTCGTTGTCGAGTGGATTGAGCTCCACAAACAGCAATGTGTCATCGCTGTCTTCGTCAGTCTCTAGTGGCCTGTCGACAACCAATAGCAACGTCACATCTTTATCGACTTCGGTTTCGACAGGCATCAGCTCCCTTTCGACATCAGCGTCGACAGGTATCAGTTCACTGTCGACCGGCGTCAGCTCGCTCTCCACGACGATTGGCTCGCTGTCTACCGGTGTTGGCTCGCTGTCGACGGGGATCGGCTCGCTATCCACTGGGTTAAGCAACACGAACAGCACTGTTTCGTCCTTGTCGTCTTCGACTTCGACAAGCGTTGGATCACTGTCGACAGGACTGTCAACGACAACGAGCAATGTCACCTCGCTGTCGAGCGGCCTGAGCTCCACCAACAGCAATGTCACGTCACTGTCGTCCGGCCTGAGCTCGACCAACAGCAACGTCACCTCGCTGTCGTCTGGCCTCAGCTCTACCAACAGCAACGTCACTTCGCTGTCGAGCGGCCTCAGTTCCACCAATAGCAACGTCACCTCGCTGTCGTCTGGCCTGAGCTCCACCAACAGTAATGTCACGTCACTGTCGTCCGGCTTGAGCTCGACCAACAGCAATGTTTCGTCGCTGTCCTCGTCCGTCTCCAGCGGTCTGTCGACCACCAACAGCAACGTCTCGTCACTGTCCTCGTCCGTTTCCAGCGGTCTGTCGACGACTAACAGTAACGTCACTTCGCTGTCGAGCGGCCTCAGCTCCACCAACAGCAACGTCACTTCGTTGTCGTCTGGACTGAGCTCCACCAACAGCAACGTCACGTCGCTGTCGTCTGGCCTGAGCTCCACTAACAGCAATGTCTCGTCGCTGTCCTCGTCCGTCTCCAGCGGTCTGTCGACGACCAACAGCAATGTCTCGTCGCTGTCTTCATCCGTTTCTAGCGGTCTGTCGACGACCAACAGCAACGTCACTTCGCTGTCGTCCGGCCTGAGCTCCACCAACAGCAATGTGTCGTCGTTGTCTTCGTCCGTCTCCAGCGGCCTGTCCACGACCAACAGCAATGTCACTTCGCTGTCGAGCGGCCTCAGCTCCACCAACAGCAACGTCACCTCGCTGTCGTCCGGACTGAGCTCCACCAACAGCAATGTTTCCTCGCTGTCGAGCGGCCTCAGCTCCACCAACAGCAATGTCACTTCGCTGTCGTCCGGACTGAGCTCCACCAACAGCAATGTGTCGTCGCTGTCCTCGTCCGTCTCCAGCGGTCTGTCGACAACCAACAGCAATGTCACGTCACTGTCGTCCGGCTTGAGCTCCACCAACAGCAATGTGTCGTCGCTTTCCTCGTCTGTCTCCAGCGGCCTGTCCACGACCAATAGCAACGTCACTTCGCTGTCGTCCGGACTGAGCTCTACCAACAGCAATGTGTCGTCGCTGTCCTCGTCCGTCTCTAGCGGTCTGTCAACGACCAACAGCAACGTCACTTCGTTGTCGAGCGGCCTTAGCTCCACCAACAGCAACGTCACCTCGCTGTCGAGCGGCCTCAGCTCCACCAACAGCAATGTCTCGTCGCTGTCTTCGTCCGTCTCCAGCGGTCTGTCGACGACCAACAGCAACGTCACTTCGCTGTCGTCCGGACTGAGTTCCACCAACAGCAATGTCACTTCGTTGTCGTCCGGCCTCAGCTCTACCAACAGCAATGTCTCGTCGCTGTCCTCGTCAGTCTCTAGCGGTCTGTCGACGACTAACAGCAACGTCTCGTCGCTGTCGAGCGGCCTCAGCTCCACCAACAGCAATGTCTCGTCACTGTCTTCGTCCGTCTCCAGCGGTCTGTCGACGACCAACAGCAACGTCACTTCGCTGTCGTCCGGCCTGAGCTCCACCAATAGCAATGTCACGTCACTGTCGTCCGGCTTGAGCTCCACCAACAGCAATGTTTCGTCGCTGTCCTCATCTGTCTCCAGCGGCCTGTCCACGACCAATAGCAACGTCACCTCGCTGTCGTCCGGACTGAGTTCCACCAACAGCAACGTCACTTCGCTGTCGTCCGGCCTCAGCTCCACCAATAGCAATGTCACCTCGCTGTCGTCCGGCCTGAGCTCCACCAACAGCAACGTCACTTCGCTGTCGTCCGGCCTCAGCTCTACCAACAGCAATGTCTCGTCTCTGTCCTCGTCCGTCTCCAGCGGTCTGTCGACGACAAACAGCAACGTCTCGTCGCTGTCGAGCGGCCTCAGCTCCACCAACAGCAACGTCACCTCGCTGTCGAGCGGCCTTAGCTCCACCAACAGCAACGTCACTTCGCTGTCGTCAGGCTTGAGTTCCACCAACAGCAATGTCACCTCGCTGTCGTCCGGCCTCAGCTCCACCAACAGCAACGTCACCTCGCTGTCGTCCGGCCTCAGCTCCACCAACAGCAACGTCACCTCGCTGTCGTCCGGCCTGAGCTCGACCAACAGCAACGTCACTTCGCTGTCGTCCGGCCTGAGCTCCACCAACAGCAATGTCACTTCGCTGTCGTCCGGCCTCAGCTCTACCAACAGCAATGTCTCCTCGCTGTCGAGCGGCCTCAGCTCCACCAACAGCAACGTCACCTCGCTTTCGAGCGGCCTCAGCTCCACCAACAGCAATGTCACTTCGCTGTCGTCCGGCCTGAGCTCCACCAACAGCAACGTCTCCTCGCTGTCGTCCGGCCTCAGCTCCACCAACAGCAACATCGGCTCGCTGTCGTCTTCGACCTCGACCAGCGTCGGCTCACTCTCCACCGGCCTCTCGACCGCCAACAGCAACGTCACCTCGCTGTCGTCCGGCCTCAGCTCCACCAACAGCAACATCACTTCGCTGTCGTCCTCGACCTCGACCAGCGTTGGCTCGCTGTCCACCGGCCTCTCGACCACCAACAGCAACGTCACTTCGCTGTCGAGCGGCCTCAGCTCCACCAACAGCAACATCAGCTCGCTGTCGTCTTCGACCTCGACCAGCGTCGGCTCGCTCTCCACCGGACTCTCGACCACCAACAGCAACGTCTCTTCGCTGTCGTCCGGCCTCAGCTCCACCAACAGCAACATCGGCTCGCTGTCGTCCTCGACCTCGACCAGCATCGGCTCGCTGTCCACCGGTCTGTCCTCGACCACCAGCAGCATCGGCTCCCTGTCGACGGCAACCGGTTCGCTGTCCACCGGCCTGGTGCAGACCAACAGCAACGTCGCCTCGCTGTCGACGTCCACCTCGTCGAGCGTCAGCTCGCTGTCGACCTCGGTCAGCTCGATCGCCAACTCGTCGGGCAAGATCGGCAACAGCGTGGCTTCGGCACTGGGCGGCGGCTCGACCTACGACCCGGCCACCGGCACGCTGACGGCACCGACCTACACGACCTACAAGGCCAACGGCACCACCGCGAACGTCAACAACGTCGGCGATGCGCTCGACAGCATCAACTCGAACGGCATCAAGTACTTCCACACCAACTCGACGGGCGCGGATTCGATCGCCACCGGCGTGGACAGCGTCGCGATCGGCCCGAACGCCGTCGCGAACATCGACAACTCGGTGGCCATCGGCAGCGGTTCGATCACCACCACGGCGGTGCCGGTGATTTCGGCGACGGTCGGCGGCATCACCTTCGGCAACTTCGCCGGCAGCAACCCGGCCGGCACGGTGAACATCGGCGCGCCCGGTTTCGAACGGCAGTTGACGGGCCTCGCCGCCGGCCGGATCTCGGCCACCAGCACCGACGCGGTAAACGGCAGCCAGCTGTTCCAGACCAATGCAGCGGTGGCCTCGCTGTCGAGCAGCCTGAGCAGCGCGGCCGGCGCGTTCTCGAGCTCGGTGGCCTCGCTGTCCACCTCGACCTCGACTTCGCTGAACGCGCTGTCCTCGTCCACCTCCACCTCGCTGAGCTCGCTCTCGACGGGGGTGTCCACGACCAACAGTTCGGTCTCCTCGCTGTCCACCTCGACCTCGACCACCACCGGCTCGCTGTCCACCGGCCTGTCGAACACGAGCAGCAGCGTGACGTCGCTGTCGACCGCCACCTCGACCAGCATCGGCTCGCTGTCCACCAGCCTGTCGTCGACCAACAACTCGGTCACCTCGCTGTCCTCGAGCCTCGGCACGGTCAGCTCCCAGGTGGCCTCGCTGTCCACCACGGCGGCCAACAACACCACGCGCTCGCTGAGCGCCGGCGGTTACGCGGCCGACATGTCGGCGCCGGGCGCGCAGGCGCCGTCGGTCAGCGCCGGCTCGAACTCGGTGGCGCTCGGCCAGGGCTCGACCGATGGCGGCCGATCCAACGTGGTGTCGGTCGGCAGCTCGACCCAGCAACGCCAGATCACCAACGTCGCGGCGGGCACGGAAGGCACGGACGCAGTCAACCTCAACCAGTTGAATGCGCTGTCGACTTCTATGTCACAATCCTTCTCCGGCCAGCAAAGCCAGCTCAACCTGCTCGGTTCGCAGCTCGCGCAGACCCAGCAGGCGGTCCAGCAGACCAACCAGATGGCACGGCAGGGGATCGCCGCCGCCACGGCGCTGACGATGCTGCCGCAGGTGGAGCCCGGCAAGACCGTCAACATGGCGATCGGTGTCGCGCGCTTCGCCGGCGAGTCCGGCATGGCGTTCGGCGCAAGCGCGCACGTGACGACCAACGGCATTCTGAAACTGGGCATCGGCGTCTCGGGCCAGAACAAGACGTACGGTGTCGGATATGGATACAGCTGGTGATCGAATCCTTGCCATCGTCCCCCGCGGGGGAACCTGACAGGCGCCTGACCGTCGGCATCTCGCTGTTCGCGAGAGACGGCCAGGCGATCTGGGAAAACGGTATTCATCAGAACATCGCCTTCCTGGCGATGATGCTCCGCAAATCCGGCCGCATCGGCCGGATTTATTTCCTCAACGGCGGGGATGCCAAGCAGATCCCCACCGGCCTCGATTTCGGCGGACTCGACGTCGAACTGGTCAATCCGCGCGACGTCTCGCACCAGCTCGACGTGGTGATCGAGATGGGCGCCCAGTTGCAGGTGGATTGGCTCAAGTACATGAAGACGCTGGGCAAGAAGCTGATCATGTGCTTCGTCGGCAATGTCTACGCCGGCCTCTGCGAAACGCCGATCTTCAACCAGCCGTCGGGCCACATCTTCAACGGCGGCCCCTACGACGAAGTCTGGATCCTGCCCAAGGACGACAAGACGGCCAAGCCGCTGCTGCGCACGCTGATGCGCGCGCCGGTCTATTCCATGCCGCATATCTGGTCGCCGCATTTCGTCGATCGCCGCATCGCCGCGCTCGCGCAGGAAGGCATCCAGTTCGGCTACCAGGCGGGCCGCCGCACCGACTGGCGGCTCGCGATCCTCGAACCGAACATCTCGGTGGTGAAGAGCTGCCACTACCCGATGCTGGTCGCCGACGAGTTCTACCGCGCGCAGCCCGATGCGGTGAAGCACATGTTCGTGATCAACTCGATGCACATGAAGGAGCACAGCACCTTCGTGCATTTCGCGAACAGCCTCGACCTGGTGCGCCACCACAAGGCCACCTTCGAGCCGCGCGTCGAGCTGCCCTCGTTCCTGGCCCAGCACACCGACGCGGTGATCTCCCACCAGTGGGAGAACCCGCAGAACTACCTCTATTACGACGTGCTGTACGGCGCCTATCCGCTGATCCACAATTCGCCGATGCTGGGCGACGCCGGCTACTACTATCCGGAGTTCGATTCGGCCACGGGCGGGCGCGTGCTGCACCAGGCCTGGCGCGAGCACGACGCCAACCTCGACAGCTACCGCGCGAAGGCAAACGCCCTGCTGCAGCGCGTGTCGATCGATAATCCGGCGAACCTCGACGCCTACGTCGAGCGCCTCCTGGCCTGACCGATTTCCGCGGGAGAACCTGCATGTCCGATATTCCCGTCCGTGATCTTCCGAACGGCGGCAAGCGTCTCGTCGTGGGCGTCTCGCTCTATGTGCGCGGCGCCGGCCAGTCGCTGTGGGAAAACGGGATTTTCCAGAATTGCCTGCTGCTGGTGCTGCTGCTGCGCCAGTCGCCGCTGGTCGGCGAGGTGCTGATGGTGAACGGCGGCAACAACGAATCCGCCGATCCGCAGATGATGCTCGACGAGTGGCAGGTGCCGCTGGTCTCGATGGACGAGGCCATGACGCGCTGCGACGTGCTGATCGAGATGAGCGCGCAGTTCAACGCGAACTGGATCGCGGCCTTCCGCGAGCGCGGCGGCAAGGTGGTGACGATGCGCGTGGGCAACGACTACGTGATCGACATCGAGCGCGCGATGTTCGACAAACCCTCGGGCTTCCTGTTTTCCGGCGCGCGCTACGACGGCGTCTGGACCATCCCCGAGTTCGAACACTCGTGCCGCCACTACCTCGAATCGGGCCTGCGCCGCGAGGTCACGATCGTGCCGCACATCTGGCATCCGATGCTGTTCGACAAGGCGCGCAACCAGCTCGAGGAAGGCCGTTCCTACGGCTACCAGCCGGGCCGTTCGCGCTGGCGCGTGACGATGTTCGAACCGAATATCTGCATGGTGAAGACCAGCATCATCCCGATGCTGATCGCCGAGGCGGCCTATCGCGAGCAGCCCGCCTTCGTCGAGTTCGTGCGCGTGTGCAACACGCTGCACATGAAGGACCACACGACCTTCGTGCATTTCGCGCGCAGCCTCGACATCGTCAACCACAGCCTGGCGACCTTCGAGGGGCGTTTCGCGATCTACGAGTTCATGTCGCATCACGGCGACGTGGTGATCTCCCATACCTGGGAAAACGCCCAGAACTACCTCTATTACGAACTGCTGTACGGCGGCTACCCGCTGGTCCACAACTCGCCCTTCCTGGGCCCCTGCGGCTACTACTACCCGGATTTCGACTGCGAGGAAGGCGGCCGCCAGTTGCTGCGCGCGTTCCGCGAGCACGACGCGAACCTCGAGGCTTACCGCGAGCACGCGGCCCATCTGCTGCACTCGGTCGACATCCACAACCCGGACAACGTCGCCGCCTACACGGAAGCGCTGGCCGCGCTCTATCGCTGAGGCAGCGCCCTAGCCAACTCGCCACATCGACTTCGAACCCGGAGGCCACTTGAAATCGATCTTCGTCCGCTGCGCCACACTCGCCACGCTCGGCGCCCTCGCCGCCTTCGCCCAGCTCGCGCAGGCCCAGACGCCGGCGCCGGCCGCCGCGGCAGCCGGCAATGCGCCGACGCTCTCGCTCGCGCCCGTCAACGCGGGTACCTCGGCCGACGAGCTGCTGCGCAACGCCGACTTCGCACTCCAGATGATCGATACGGGCCGCTTCCACGACCTCTACACCGACGTGGCGCCGTTCGTGAAGCAGCGCTACGACGAGCAGCATTTCTCCGACGACACGCGCCAGTCGCGTCAACTGGTCGGTGCCATCAAGAGCCGCGGCTGGGCCGCCGTCACGCGCATCATCTACACGGGCGCCAAGGACGTGCCCGACGGCCTCTATGCCAACGTCGACTACGCCACCACGCAGACCTCGGGCAAGGTGGTCTACGAGAAGGTCAGCTTCCGCCTCGAGAACGACGGCCGCTGGCACCTGACGGGCTACGTGCCGCGCGTCGCGCAAGGGCCGATTCCGGGCAGCCAGTAAGCCCGCGGCGCCTCACGACCGGGGGGCCTGCTCAGGCCTCCTCCTCGCCGTCGAAGTGCGGCTTCAGCAGCGCCTCGATCCAGTCCATGAAGGCCCGCACCCGGCGCGACAGGTTGCGCCGGTGCGCCACCACGAACCAGACCGGCAGCGAGGCCGGACGATACTCGGGCAGCACCTCCACCAGCTCGCCGCTTTCCAGGTAGGACAGCAGCCGCCAGCGGCTCGCCTGGATCAGCCCGATGCCGGCCAGCCCCGCCGCGTGATAGGTCTGCACGCTGTTGACGCTGAGCGCGCAAGGCAGCGCCAGCGTGGCGGGCCGCCCGCGCTCGACGTAGTCCCACACGGTCGGCCGGTTGGCGAAGCTCATGGTGTAGTTGACCAGCCGATGGCCCTGGGTGGCCAGTTCGCGCAGGTTGCGCGGCACGCCATGGCGGGCGAGGTATTCAGGGCTCGCCGCGTTCACCATGCGCAGGCTGCCGAGCCGCCGCGCCACCAGCGATTCGTCGACGATCCCGCCGATCCGCAGCACGCAATCGATGCCCTCCTGGATCAGGTCGACGCGCCGGTCGGTGCTCGACACCTCCAGCGCCAGTTCCGGATGCATCGCGATGAACCCGGGCAGCGCCGGCACCAGCACGCTGCGCGCGATCTCGCTGGGCAGGTCCACGCGCAGGCGCCCGCGCAGCGGCACGTCGTGCTCGCTGGTGAACATCGACTGCAGCGCCTCGGCATCGGCCAGCAGGTCCTGGGCGCGCTGGTAGAAGGCGTGGCCGTCCTCGGTCAGTTGCACGGTGCGCGTGGAGCGATGCAGCAGCCGCGCGCCGATCTCCGCCTCCAGCGCGCGCACCGTGTTCGAGGCGCGCCCCTTCTGGATGCCGAGGCTTTCCGCGGCACGCGTGAAGCTCGCCATCTCGGCCACCCTGACGAAGATCCGCAGCGCATCCAGGTTCTGCATTGTGATGTTTGAAAATAACAGTGCGTTCAGATTGGCGCACTTTATCGCATCGAGCCGGGGGCGCATAGTGAGCGACTCACGGCCGGCGCCGCCGGCTGAACGACGGAGAACACGATGCGTTACAACCAGCTTGGCAATACCGGACTGTTCGTGTCCGAGATCTGTCTCGGCACGATGACCTTCGGCCGCTCGGGCCAGGACGGCATGTGGGGCAACATCGCCGGCATGGACCAGGCCACGGCCGACGCGATCGTCGAGCGCAGCCTCGCCGCCGGCGTCAACTTCATCGATACCGCCGACATCTACTCGTTCGGCGAATCGGAGGAGATGCTGGGCCAATCGCTGAAGAACCTGTCGGTACCGCGCAAGAACGTGGTGCTGGCCACCAAGCTGTACAACCCGATGAGCAGCGGCCCGAACGATCGCGGCACCTCGCGCGTGCACATCATCAACTCGATCGAGGCCAGCCTCGAGCGCCTGCAGACGGACTACATCGACCTCTACCAGATCCACGCCAACGACACGGTCACGCCGATCGAGGAAATGCTGCGCACCTTCGACGACCTGATCTCGCGCGGCCTGGTCCGCTACATCGGCGTGTCGAACTGGCAGGCCTGGCGCATCGCCAAGGCGCTCGGCGTGGCCGAGCGGCACGGCTACGCGCGTTTCGAATCGGTGCAGGCCTACTACTCGATCGCCGGCCGCGACCTCGAACGCGAGATGGTGCCGATGATGAACGAGGAGAAGGTCGGCCTGATGGTCTGGTCGCCGCTGGCGGGCGGGCTGCTGTCGGGCAAGTACGGCCCGGGCTCGAACGACAACGAAGGCCGCCGCGCCACCTTCGATTTCCCGCCGGTCGACAAGGATCGCGCCTGGGCCTGCGTGGCCGCGATGCGTCCGATCGCCGAGAAGCACGGCGCGAGCGTGGCCGCGGTGGCGCTGGCCTATGTGCTCGCCAAGCCCTTCGTGACGACGGTGATCGTCGGCGGCAAGCGGCTCGAACAGATCGAGCAGAACCTCGGCGCGGTCAAGCTGAAGCTCGACGCCGAGGACCTCGCCAAGCTCGACGAGGCCAGCGCGCTGGCGCCCGAGTATCCGGGCTGGATGCTGTCGCGCCAGGCGGTCCATCGCGTGCCGCAGCCGTTCGAGCCGAAGGCCTGAACGAAAAGCGGGGCCGACCTCGGGCGGCTCTCGTGAAAACGGGCCGGCGCCGCTGTGAAGCGGCGCCGGCCCGTGTCGCTTGCCGTCGGCGCGAAGCCGGGGTCAGCCAGCCCTCGTCAGGCAGCCGGGAAGTCGGTGCTCCGGGTCAGATCCTTCCACTGCTCGAACCCGCTGCGCAGCGATTCGAGCTTGGTCTGCGCAAGTTGATAGGCATCCGAACCAAGCAGCAGGCGCAGCGGCGGATGCTCGGCTTCCACGGCGCGGATGATCGCCGCCGCGCCGCGCACCGGGTCTCCCGGCTGCGTGCCCGAATAGGCGCGTGCCTGGGCACGGCGCTTGCCGGCCGTCTCCGCGTAATCGTCGATCACGATCTTCGACTCGATCACCGAGCGGCCCGCCCAGTCGGTGCGGAAGCGCCCCGGCTCGACGATCGTCACGTGGATGCCGAGCGGCCCGACCTCGGCCGCCAGCGACTCCGAGAAGCCTTCCACGGCATGCTTCGAGGCATGGTAGTAACCGGTCGCCGCGAAGGCCATCAGCCCGCCGATCGACGATACGTTGACCACGTGTCCATGCCGGCGCGCGCGCATGCCGGGCAGCACGTGGCGCGTCAGCGAGAACAGGCCGAACACGTTGGTCTCGAACTGGCGGCGGATCTCGGCGTCCTCGCCCTCCTCGATCGCCGAGAAATAGCCGTAGCCGGCATTGTTGACCAGCACGTCGATGCGGCCGAACTTCGCCTCGGCATCCGCCACGGCCCGGCCGATGGTGGCCTCGTCGGTGACGTCGAGCGGCAGCACCAGCGCGCGCTCGCCATACGGCGCGGCGAGCGCCGCCAGCTTGCCCGGATCGCGCGCCGTCAGCACCGCGCGGCCGCCCTGCTCGAGCACCTGGCGGGCCAGTTCATGGCCGAAACCCGTCGAACATCCCGTAATGAACCAGACGTCTTCTTTCTTCATCACCACTCCTTGGGAAAGATCGGATCGACAGCCGGCAGCCCGGCTGCATGAGACGTATGTTGCGCCGCGGCGCGCCGGCGGCGCCAGCGAGATCGCACCAATCTTTTGCGCGATCCTGCCAATCGCATCGGCAGGATCACGAAGCATCGGCCGCGCCGTTGCACGATCCTGCCGAATGCCTTAGGGTGACGCGATCCGCCGAAACGAGCGCCGGCTCGCCAGGCCCCAGTGGAGACGACCATGGACCCCTTGCTCGACCCGATACGCGATGCGATCGAACGCCATTGCGCCTCGCCGCACCAGGCCACGCCCATCCCTGGCCTGACGATCTTCCGCATGACCAGCACCACGCCGCCCGATCGCGCGCTCTACAACCCGCGCCTGCTGCTGATCGTGCAGGGCGCGAAGTCGGTGGCGCTCGGCGAGCTGTCGTTCCGCGCCACGCCGGCCAACTTCCTGCTGGTGACCGTCAACATCCCCGTCACCACCCAGATCGAGGTGACGCCCGACGGCCGCCCGCATCTCGCGCTGACGCTGAGCCTGGATCGCGCCTTGCTCGCCGAGGTGCTGCAGCGCGTGGCGGCCGAACCGGTGGCCACCGCCTCGCCGGCCGCGCTGGCGGCCGCGCCGATGACCGATGCGCTGCTCGAGCCCTTCTCGCGCCTGCTGCGGCTGCTCGACCATCCCGAGGAGATCGACTTCATGGCGCCGCTGATCGTGCGCGAGATCTACTACCGCCTGCTGACGGGCGCGCTCGGCGAGACGCTCACGCAGTTCGCGCTGAACAGCTCGCACGTGGCGAAGATCGGCCGCGTCACGGACTGGATCAAGCATCACTATGCCGAGCCGATGAGCATCGAGGCGCTCGCCGAGCTGGCCGGCATGAGCGTCACCTCCTTCCATCGCCACTTCAAGAACCTCACCTCGATGACGCCGATCCAGTACCGGATGCAGATCCGCCTGCGCGAGGCGAGGCGCATGCTGATTTCGGAAGGGGAAGGCGCCGGGGCGATCGGCCTGAAGGTGGGCTACGAGAGCCAGTCGCAGTTCAGCCGCGACTACAAGCGCCTGTTCGGCGCGCCGCCCGCGAGCGACACGGCGCGGCTCGCCAATGGACGATAACAACGGGCGATAGCGGGGGAAAGGAGCAACGGGGATGACGAGGGCGGCCGGCGATGGCCGCCCTGCTTCGCCTCAGGCGGCCGAGCCGTTCACCAGGTTGGCGAGCAGCAGGTCGTAGTCGGCCACCAGGGCCGGGTTCTTCGAGGTATAGCGGCGCAGCAGTTCACGCTGGCGCCGCGCATAGTGCTCCCAGTCGGCGTCGTGCTCGCGCAGCACGCGCGCGAGCAGCCCGGCGCCGGCCTGCACGTCGTTCTCGGGGTAGTAGTAGCCGAGGTCCTGCACCAGGTGCGCGTTGTGGACCAGAGGATAACCCTGCCAGGCCACGTCGAAATAGAAGTAGTTGAGCGGGTTTTCCCATTGGTGCGAGACCACCACGTCGGTGAACTCGGCCAGGAACATCGGCGTGTCGTAGCGACCGACGAAGCTGGCCTTGCTGGCGCGCACGATCTCGAGGTAATTCATCAGCATCACGAACTCCTGGCTGTGATGCGCGATGTGCTCGGCATTGGTGACGTGCGTAAACGAGATCGCCTCGGGGTCGCGCCGGAACACCTCGTCGATGATCAGCATCGGGTAGAGGCAGAACTTCACCACGTCGTGGTTCGGCTCCATCACCGTCAGGCGTTTCGCCGCCTGGCCGCTGGGCCGGTACTCGCCGTTCTCGCGCAGCGGCCGCGCGCGCTCGGTGAGGAACATCGGATCCCAGACGAAGGGCACCACGCGCCCCGGGCAGCGCCGCAGCGATTGCAGGAAGGGCAGCGAGGACGGCGCGATCTGCGGGATCGCCCAGATCTCGTCGTAGCCGCGATTGATGAACAGCGTGTCCCACAGCTTGCGGCCGAACAGGATCGATTGCGTGGCGTGGATGTATTCGAAGCCGCAGCAGTAGCTGACGATCTTCACGCCGCGCGCCTTCAGGTAGGCGGTCTGCTCGCCGTCGATCTGCCCGCCCAGCTCGATCAGCACGTCGAGCGAATCCTTCATCTCGGTGAAACTGCGCGTCTCGAAGATCCTGCGATCCCAGGGCAGCGCGTCGCTGAGCGCGACGTCGGTGGTGTTGACCAGGGTCACGCGATAGCCGCGCGAGGATTTCATCAGCAGCTTCGCGAGATAGAGCGCGTTCTGCTTGATGCCGTTGATCCAGAGGCTTTCGTTCGGCTCGCGCAGGCCGATCGTGATACCGATACGCAGGCCGTTCAAATCGACAGGAGCAGTCATTATGGGCGGGCGAAAAAGATGTCGCGGTGCGGCGCGCACGCAATGCCGGCGCTGCATGGCCGGCCGCGCACTGGCCTGGGTTCAGGGCCGCAGTCTAACCGAGCCGCCGCGCCTGGACTGTCATAAATGGTCACAGGATACGCCGCCGGCCGCCCGGGCACGAGCCGCGCCCGGAAGCCCGGTTGCTCGATGGCATGGCGAGGCGCGCGAGCGTTGCCGCGTGCCTTCGTTCGTGCCCCGCCCTGCCGATCAGTAATGCCGGGTGCCGCGCACGTTGACGGCCGTATCGAACAACTCCTGCGCGCGGGCCAGCTCGTCCAGCGCGTGGTCGAGCCGCGATTGCGCGGCCGCGTATTCGGCGCTTCGCGCGCCCTCCTCCTGATCGCCGCGCACCGCGCGGAAAGCGAGATCGACGTTGCGCGTCGCCTCGACGTAACGCTGGGCGGCAAGCGCCTCGCGCGAATGAGCACCATGAGCCATCAACCGTCCTCCTCGGGCTCGCCCGTCGGCAAGCCAGCGGCGGGCGTCCAGGGAGGAACGCCCGCGGGCATCAATCCCGCTCGCCGCGCCGCGCCCGAAGGCTGCGGCAGCGGAAGCGACTTCCGGACCGGTCCGTCATTCGATCGCGCGGCCAGGCCGCTCGACGCTAGAGCAGCAGCTTGCCCTGGCCATGGCCAGGCGTGCCGAATGCGGGCTCCGGATCGGGCGCGGGAAGCTCGAACAGGTCGCGCGTGATACCGCGCGCATGTTCGGCCGGCGGGCGGGCTCGCAGCCGCTTCACGAAATCCGTGTAGACGGCCGCCGGCTCCACCGCCGGCAAGTCGAACAGGTCGCGCGTGAAGCCGCGCGACTGTGCCTCGGCCGAACGCCCGCGCAGGCGCCCGACCAACTCGACATAGGTTTCAAAATCGCCGTCGCGCGCGGCCTTGTTCACGCGCGCGAGATCGCGTGCCTTGATCACCGAGGGCTCGGCCAGGCGCACCGTGTAGGGCGCGTCGAGCTCGACCGACAGCGCGACCGGATAGCTGCGCGCGCCGGGCTCGGCCGTGCGCGCCACGCAATCGACCACCACCGCCGACTGCGCCGCGCCGAGCGGCTTGCCGGTGACGGCGCTGCGCAGGTTCTCGGGCGTCACGCGCAGGCGCGTGCCGACGCCGAGCGGCGCTGCCGAGGCGCAGACCAGCGCGTAGTGCTGCTCGCGACGGCGCCCCGAAGGCAGCGTCGCGCGGCTGGTGATGAAGCTGTAGGGCGGCAGTTGGCGCACCTGGCCGCCGGCATCGACCCAGGCGTTCCAGAGCAGCATGCGCCCCGGGTTGACCACCGGCGCGCGGCTCACCACCGGCGTGAACAGCGCGACCAGCGAACCGGCGCGATGCGCGGCCACCTGCACGCTGCTGCCCAGCGACTGCCCGATGCCCCACAGAAACCGCCCGCCGCCGAGCCGACGCTCCCACTCCTTGCGGAGCACGGTGGTCGAGAGATCCTCGCCGAATTCGGCGCCGATCCGGGTCCAGCAAAACGTCGGGGGCAGGTGTTTCAGTGTCATCAACTCTCTCGGGTACCGCGGCCCGATCTTGCGATGGGGCATTTCAATAAGCGCTACTGTATAGTTATAATGCATGACATGGAAGCCCCAGACACCAATTTTTCCGTTCAGGAGCTGCTCGACAAGCTTCGTGGAGATCCGCGCTCATCCAGCGAGATAGCGCGGCTTTGCGGCGTCAGCCAGCCTACCGTGTCGCGGCTTCGCCTGTCCGATGGGCAGCGTCTTCGTCGCAGCGAACCATTCATCAAGTTATGCACTTTCTACGGAATGGAGGCCCCTGCCTCGGGCATGCGCACCGGCAGTTACGACGAGCGCCTGCGTGAGGCGATCGTCGAGGCCTGGGACGGCTCGGACGAGCACGGCCGCGCGCTGATGGTGGTGATCCAGGGGCTCAAGGGGCTCGGCGGCAAGCCGGGATAGCGCGGCGTCACGCGCGGCGCGGCGGCTCGCTCGAGCCGAAGAAGGGAAGGAAGAATGCGACGCGGCCGGGCTGGCCGCGTCGGCGCATCGATCGAGGCATGAATCGATTCGATCGATCGCGATGGCCGCGTCGCCCCGGCGCCTGGCCGGGGGCACGCGGCCGCTGGTCAGAACATCGTGTTGCCGTTGGCCGATTCGGCCGGCACGTCCTGGATCACGTCCCAGTGCTCGACGATCCTGCCGCCCTGCACGCGGAAGATGTCCACCACGGCCTGGCCGCGATCGGCCGGCCCGTCGGTCGAATGCACATGCAGGAACACCAGGTCGCCGGCGCTGCCGCTGCGCACGATCCTCGCCCTCGATCGAGGGTGCTCCTTGAAATAACCCGTGAAGAACTCGACGAACGGCGCCTTGCCGTCCGGCACGCCGGGATTGTGCTGCCGGTAGTCGGGCGCCACCACGGCGGCGGCATGCTGCACGTCGTGCTGGTTGAAGAAGCGCTCGTAGAAGTCGATCACGAGCCGGCGGTTGCCCTCCTCCTCGGCCAGGTTGCGGGGCGCCGCCGGTTGCGCCGCCACGGCGACGGTCGAAACCAGCAGGCCGCAGCCGATCAGGGCAGCGGACAGGAAGCGCGGGATACGTCGCATGAGAATCTCCTCGGCAGAAAACCGGAATATACGTGCACCGCGCGCCAGCGGCGAGCCGCCCGCCATCGAGCTCAGCTGCGGCGGCAACGCTGCGCCTGGCTCAGTTCGCGCAGCGTGCCCAGCGCGCGGCCATATTCCGCGTCGAACTCGGGCCGCTCGAAAATGGATCGCGGCGGCGTGCCGTCCGCCTGCCGTTGAGGCTTCGCCGCGCCCTCCTCGGGCCGGCTGCCGGCCACGTAGTAGACGTAGCGCGAGGCACCGCCCTTGCAGATCCGCGTGACCGCTTCCACCTTGCGATCGGCGATCAGCTGCTGCATCAGCGCCACCACGCGCGGCCCGCTCGACTTCCGCGTCCTGGCCAACGCCGCCGCGCTGTGCGGCACGCCCGGCGTCATGCAGGCCAGCAGCGCGACCAGGTCGCGTCGATAGGTTTCGTCGGCACGCGCGCGCCGCCGTTGCCGTGCCTGCTCGGCATGGGCGCTCGCCTGCTGCGCGTCGTGCTCGGCGGGCGGCGGCGGCATCAGCTCGGCGCGACGCGAACGCGCCTTGTCGCTGGCGTAGTAGCGGATCCGCGCGTGACGCGCGGAATCGAGCTTGTCGCGCCGCACGACCACCAGGCTCTCGGCGATCAGGCGGCCCAGCAGGATCTTCACGCGCGGCGTGGTCACGCCCAGGCGGCTGGCCAGTTGATGGGCCTCGTAACCGTGCTCGCCGTCGAGCATCACGAGGAGGTCGCGGCCGCTGACGCGGGTCGCGGCGAGTGCGTCGAGCGGCGCGGATGTATTGGCGGTCATGGGTTCGGGCTCGGTGAGGACGGAGGGGATTCGATCCGCCGGAGCGCCTTGCCGCCGGGCGCTCCGGTTTCGGTCTGGCGCCATGCGGCGCGCCGTTGCGCTACCTGGCCGGAATCGGCGAGTCGGAAAAGCTCGTGACGTCGGGCCCGTATTGCAGCGTGGCCACCGCTCGGCGCAGCACGCCGTAGTCGACGGTTTGGCCCTGCGCGTCATGCGCCTGCCCGCGCCAGAACACCTGGCCGGCGGCGGGCACCGCATCCTTGAGCAGGTCGTTCACCTTGCGCTCCCAGGTATAGCTGTCCAGCAGCGCGTTGTCGTTCCACACGGCGATCTGGCCGCCGCTCGGCGCGTTGGCGCCGGTGGCCTGGCTCCATTTGGCGTACAGCGTGTCGCCCTTGATGCCGTCCGGATTGAAGTAGCTCGGGCCGAACGGCACGATGTACCAGTCGCCGTAGGATTCGGTCCACTGGTAGCCCTTGTCCGCCCAGTTGATCGAGGCCTCGCTGCCCCAGTTGATCCAGCGCTGGATGATGAAGGACTTGTCGAGCCGCGGCAGGTAGCTCGCGTCGCCCCACATCTCGACGCGCTTGTGCTTCGACTGCAGGAACCTGCCTAGCTGGTTCAGGTAGTCGACCTGGCTCGCCGTGGTGATGCTGCCCGAGTTGACATTGACCTCGTCGCCGCCGATATGCACGATCGAGGACCGGAACCAGGGCAGGAATTCGCCGAACACCGATTCGACATATTTCAGCGTTGCCGGCTTGGTCGGATCGATGGTGCCGCCGGGCGGCGTATCGCCGACATAGGCGATCGCGGGATTGGCCGCGGCGAAGGCGCCGGCATGCCCCGGCGTGTCGAATTCCGGCACGATCCGCACGTGATGGGCGGCGGCGATCGTCTCCAGCTTGTCCCAGTCGTCGCGCGTGTAGACCAGGCCATCGGCGGGCACCAAGCCGACGAATTCCGGCTTGTCGCTCTTCAGGCGGAAGGCGCGCAAACCCCAACTGCCGTCCTTCGCCTTGGCCTGGTCGTTCAGGTGCAGGTGCAGCGTGTTGAGCTTGTACCAACCCATGAAGCGCAGGTAGGCCGCGAGGAAATCGACGCTCGCGTACTTGCGGCCGACGTCGAACATGATGCTACGCTCCGCGTAGCGCGGCACGTCCACCGCGAAGCCACGCGTCACCCGCAAATGCGCGCCCGCGGCGGCGCCGTCCAGCGAGAGCATCTGCAGCAGCGTCTGCGTCGCGTAGAACACGCCAGCCGCGCCCTTGCCGCGCAGCACCGCGTGGTCCTCCAGATCGAGGCTGTAGCCCTCCTCGCCGAGTTGGGCAGCGCTCGCGCCGCAAGGCGCGAGGCTCAGCACGATGTCCCCGGCGGCCGGCGTGGCGGCCCGGCTCACGATCGGAAGAGCGAGACCGGACACGGTCTTCAGTTGTGCCTGGAACTGCGTGGCGGTATCCGCGAGCGCGGCCGCGTCGGCCGGGTCGACCAGGATCCGGCTGCCGGCGTCGAAGCTCAGCGTGCCGTTGCCGCCGGTCCAGTCGCGCAAGGTGGGAATCACCATCGGCTTGGCATTGGCGCCGGCCGGCGCCTGGCCCAGCTCGGCCTCGCTGCAGGCCAGCGGGGCCGCCGCTGCCGGCCGGCTCGCGCCGGATGCGGCGAGCGCCGCGCCTTGGCCGCCGAGCGCGACCAGACCGCCGGCCAGCAGCATCGACAGCCAGGATGTCATCGAACGCGGAATACGCATCGGACCTTCCCTCTCTCTCAGGTTCATGGAGGCGACGGCCACGCTTCGAGGTGGCTTCGTTCGCGCGCACTACTTCGCAATGCGAAGCAATTCGAGTGCATTCACAACCAGCGAAAATCGCTTCCCATCGGCATCACGCGTGGCTTGCTTCGACGGAGAAACAGGCTGGATACGACAGCCGCGGCCCGCGAATCCTGGCCCGCGAATGGCTCGTACCAGTTTGATACCAGCGTAACGTACACGCTTCGTTTTTCATTGGCAATGAAAAATCGACGGCACGGCCGGCAAGCGAGGAAGGTCGGCGCCGCCCCGGCGCGCCGCGGGATTCGGCACGCCGGGCGGCGGGCAACGACATTATGTTTCGGCTCCGGGCCAATGCTCGCGCATCGTGCCCGGATTGACCACCGGGAGCAGGAAGTCCCGCCTTCAGTGCGAGATCTTCTCGAGCGCGATGCCCTTGGTGCGGGGGCCCATCAGGCCGATCGAGGCCATCACGATCAGCATCGCGGCGGAGATGAAGGCGAACACGCCGGCCGTGCCGAAGCCGTTCAGCACCGAGGCGATCACGAACGAGGTGAAGATCGCCGAGAAGCGGCTCCACGAATAGACGAAGCCCACCGCGCGCGCGCGGATCGCGGTGGGGAACAGCTCGGCCTGATAGGCGTGGAAGCTGTAGGACATGATGTTGTTGGCGAGCGTGAGGCCGATGCCGAGCAGCACCAGCACGCCGGCCGTGCCGCTCTGGCTGAACAGCAGCCCGCAGACGATCGCCGCGCCCGCCATCGCCACGATCACGCTCTTGCGCTCGAAGCGGTCGCCGATCGCCAGGCCGATCAGCGGGCCGATCGGCGCGGCCAAGGCAATCACGCTCGAATACATCAGGCTGGTGGTGATCGTGATGCCCTGCTTGATCAGCAAGGTCGGCACCCAGTTCGCGAAACCGTAGAAGCCGACGGTCTGGAACACGTTGAAGATCGTCATCATCACGGTGCGCTTGCGATACGGCGCCACCCACATGTCGCGGAAGCTGCCGCGCGCGATCACCGGCTCGCTCGGGCCCGGCGGCGGCAGCGGCCGGCCGTATTCGGCCTCGACCTTGCGCTCCAGCTCGCGCATCACCTGGTCGGCTTCCTCGAGGCGGCCCTGCTGGGCGAGCCAGCGCGGGCTTTCCGGCAGCGCGCGGCGGATCCACCAGACGAAGATCGCGGCATGCGCGCCGATCAGCACCACCCAGCGCCAGCCGTCCAGGCCGAGCGGCGCATGCGGCACCAGCAGGTAGGCGAGGAAGGCCACCACCGGCACCGCGCAGAAGCCGACCGCCTGCTCGCAGGCGAAAGCGCGACCGCGGATCTCCTTGGGCACCAGCTCGGAGATGTAGGTGCCGATCGTCACCATCTCCACGCCGAGCCCGAGGCCGACCACGAAGCGCCAGAAGTTCAGGCCCGCGGCGCTGTCCTGGAAGGCCATCACGATGTTGGCGGCGGTGTACCAGAGCAGCGACCAGGTGAACACGGCGCGCCGCCCGAAGCGGTCGGCCAGGAAGCCGCAGGAGATGGTGCCGATGAACAGGCCCGCGAACAGCGCGGCGATGAAGCTCGCCACCCCCGTGGTGCCGAACAGGCCATGCGTGGAGGCCGAGAGGATGCCGCTCTTCACCAGGCCCGGCGCGACGTAGCCGCTGTAGAGCAGGTCGTAGAGCTCGAAGAAGAAACCGAGGCTCAGCAGCGCGACCAGCTTCCAGACGGTGCGCGTGGGCGGCAGGCGGTCGAGGCGCGCCGCGATCGCGCCGGCGTCGATGGGCGCCGCGGCGGTGAAGGCGGTGGATGAGGGTCGATCGGTGGAAGCCATGGCGGCGTGTCTCCGGTGCGGTCTTGTCGTCGCGACCGGCTCGCCTCGATGCGGCGGCGGCCGGTCCGTCGCGCATTGTACCGGCTGGCCGGGCGGCCCGAGCGTGCCGAGCGTGCCGAGCGCGCCGAACGCGCTGAACGCGCTGAACGCGCCGAGCGCGCCGAGCGCGCCGAGCGTGCCGAACACGCCGAACGCGCCGAACGCGCCGAACGCGCCGAACGCGCCGAACGCGCCGAACGCGGCAGGCGCGTCGCGCCCTGCCGCGCCGGATCGCTCAAGCGGCCTTCGCCGGCGCGGGCCGCTTCAGCAGGCCGATCAGCAGCGCCGTCGCCACGGTGCCGGCCACGATCGCCAGCGTGTAGGTGCCCAGGTGCGTGACCGCGTTCGGGATCGGCAGCACGAAGATGCCGCCGTGCGGCACCTTCAGCTCGACGCCGGCCGCCATCGAGATCGCGCCGGTGATCGCCGAGCCGACGATGCACGACGGAATCACCCGCATCGGGTCGCGCGCCGCGAACGGAATCGCGCCCTCGGTGATGAAGGCGATGCCAAGCACGGCGGCCGCGTTGCCGGCCTCGCGCTCCTCGACGCCGAAGCGCGAGCGAAACAGCCAGGTGGCCAGCGCGATGCCCAGCGGCGGCGTCATGCCGGCCGCCATGGTGGCCGCCATCGGCGTATAGACCTGGCTCGCGATCAGCCCGGCGCTGAAGGCATAGGCGGCCTTGTTGACGGGGCCGCCCATGTCCACCGCCATCATCCCGCCGAGGATCGCGCCGAGCACCACTGCGCTGCCCGACTGCATCGAGCGCAGCCAGCCTTCCAGCGCATGCAGGGCGGCCGCCACCGGCGTGCCCACCACGTAGAGCATCAGCAGGCCGACGATCAGCGTCGACAGCAGCGGGATGATCAGCACCGGCTTCAGCCCTTCCAGGTTGCGGTGCAGCCGCAGGTGGCGATTGATCAGCAGTGCCGCGTAACCGGCCAGGAAGCCCGACACGATGCCGCCGAGAAAACCGGCGCCGAGGCTCGCGGCCAGCATCCCGCCGACCATGCCTGGCGCGATGCCGGGCCGGTCCGCGATCGAGTAGGCGATATAGCCCGACAGCGCCGGCACGATCAGCGCGAAGGCCGATTTCGCGCCGATCTGGAACAGCGACCAGGCCAGCGTGCCCTTGTGCGCGTCGTCGAAGGCGTAGATGCCGCCCAGCGCGAAGGACAGCGCGATCAGCAGGCCGCCCGCCACCACGAAGGGCAGCATGAAGGACACGCCCGTCATCAGGTGGCGATAGGCGCCGGGCGCCTTCGCGTTGCGGGCCTGCTTGGCCGCCGCGGCCTGGTCGGCCAGCGAGGCGCCGGCCGCGGACGCGGCGCCCGGCGCGGC
>NZ_VWWK01000434.1:0-1215 GCF_011753035.1 Burkholderia sp. Ax-1720
TGCAGACGGTGGGCGCGCTGGTCGAGAGCCTGCGCCCGCGCCGGCCGCGCGAGCGCGTCGCGCCCTACCTGGTCGGCCTGCTCGCGCTGGCCGCGCTGGCGGCCGGCGGCGTGGCCCTGCACGGCCATTACCGGCAGCGCCAGCTCGATACCACCATCGAGCGCTTCGCCGACGGCAACCCGCAGCACTACGCCAGCGAGGACCAGGCGATGGCCGCGCTCGACGCGCTCGGCGCCGATGCGCGCCAGCAACTGGTGCTGACCCGCAGCGACGTGATCCTGCATTACCTCGCCGAGCGGCTCGACGCCTACTGGAGCCCGCCGCTCGGCCGCTTCGACTACGCCGCCGTGCAGCACGTGTTCCAGTTGCGCGACCAGCTCAAGCTGTTCTCGCCGGCCTTCGACGCGCGCCGCAAGGAGATCGACGACGAGCGCACCGGCATGCTGGCCCGGCTCGGCGGCAGTCTCGACGAGGCGGTCGATCGCGATGCGCTGTTCGAGGACCAGCCCGGCAGCGCCGCCGACATCCTGCAGCGCATCCGCCTGCTCGACCCGGGCAGCGCGCTGCTGCGCGGCAACCGCCTGGAGCTGAAGTACGACGCCGCGATCGGCCAGTCGATCGACCTGGGCAAGTACGACGAGGCGCGCGCGCGGATCGCGCTGGGCCTGCAGCTGTTCCCCGATTCGTCGCGCCTGCAGCGGCGCCGCGACCAACTGGCCGCCGAGCTGGCCTCGGCCGCCGCGCATCCGGGCCCGCAGGCCGCCGCGATGAACGTGGCCGATGCGCGGCACGCGCTGGCCGAGCTGGCCGCCAATCCGTCGACCAACAAGGCCTGGCTGGACGGCGTGGCGGGCGCGATGGCCTCGCTGCAGGGCGACGACGCGCCCGAGACCGGCAAGGCGATCGATGCGCTGGCCGACGGCATCGTCACCGCGGCGGCCCAGGTCAGCGATCCGGGGCTGGCGCACCAGACGCTCGACCTGGTCGAGGTGGGGCTGCGCTACGCGCCGCATTCGCCGGGGCTGGCCGAGCAGCGCGATCGCATGCTGATGCTGCTGCAGCAGCAGCGCATCGACCAGCAGATCGCCAGCAGCGATCCGGCCGCGCAGGTGGATGCGCTGCGCCTGGCCGCCTCGGCCAACGACGGCCCGCGCGCGCTGGCGGCGCTGAACCGGCTGCGCAGCCTGCAGCCGGGCAGCGCGGTGCTGGCCAGCG
>NZ_VWWK01000435.1:0-1207 GCF_011753035.1 Burkholderia sp. Ax-1720
CCCGTCGAGCGCACCGTGATCACCTTGATCGCATCGCTCGACTGCACCGTCGCGATCGCGTTGCCGGCGTAGATCGGGCGCTCGAAGGTATCGGCGCTGTCCACTGCCGTGATGTCCGAGATCTGCGCCACGTCCAGCTTCGCCGCGATGCGCGGCGCCACGTTCTTGCCGTAGGCCGTGGCCGGCGCCAGGATGTGCGAATAGTCCTTCGCGATGTTCAGCACCGTGGCTTCCACGTTCTCCGCCAGGCCCTCGGCAAGTTGCGGCGCATCGGCCAGCAGCACCTTCGCCACGCCGGCGATCTTCGCTGCCGCGTCGGCCGCGCCCTGCGCGTTGCCGCCCGCCACCAGCACGTGGATGTCGCCGCCGATCTTCTGCGCGGCCGCCACCGTGTTCAGCGTCGCCGCCTTGATCGTGGCGTTGTCGTGTTCGGCAATGATCAGAATCGTCATCTTCTCGTCTCCCCTTACAGCACTTTCGCTTCGGTCTTCAGCTTCTCGACCAGCGTCTTCACGTCGGCCACCTTCACACCCGCCGCGCGCTTGGGCGGCTCCGACACCTTCAGCGTCTTCAGGCGCGGGCTCACGTCCACGCCCAGGTCTTCCGGCTTCACCGTCTCGAGGGGCTTCTTCTTCGCCTTCATGATGTTGGGCAGCGTCACGTAGCGCGGCTCGTTCAGGCGCAGGTCCGTGGTCACCACCGCCGGCAGCGTCAGCGCCAGGGTTTCCGAACCGCCGTCCACTTCGCGCGCGACCGTGGCGCGACCGTCGGCCACCGTCACCTTCGAGGCGAAGGTCGCTTGCGGCAGGCCTGCCAGCGCGGCCAGCATCTGGCCCGTCTGGTTCGAATCGTCGTCGATCGCCTGCTTGCCGAGGATCACCAGTTGCGGCTGCTCCTTGTCGACCAGCGCCTTCAGGATCTTCGCCACGCCCAGCGGCTCCACGCCTTCGCCGGCTTCCACCAGGATCGCGCGGTCCGCGCCGATCGCCAGCGCCGTGCGCAGCGTCTCCTGCGCCTGCGCCACGCCGATCGACACGGCGATCACTTCCGTCGCCGTGCCCGCTTCCTTCAGGCGCACCGCCTCTTCCACCGCGATCTCATCGAACGGGTTCATCGACATCTTCACGTTCGCGATATCGACGCCCGTTCCGTCCGACTTCACGCGAACCTTCACGTTGTAGTCGACCACTCTCTTTACCGGCACCAG
>NZ_VWWK01000436.1:0-1162 GCF_011753035.1 Burkholderia sp. Ax-1720
CGGCATCTGGTTCGGCTGGAGCGGCAAGCTCGCCGAGGCCGACAGCGATCCCGGCAACCAAGAGGTGCAGGTTCGCGAATACGGCAACATGGAACTCGCCACCATCGACCTCTCGCAGCGCGACTACGACGCCTACTACCTCGGCTATTCGAACAACGTGCTCTGGCCGGTGTTCCACTACCGGCTCGACCTGGCCAACTTCGACGTGCAGTTCAGCGAGGGGTATCGCCGCGTGAACCGCCTGTTCGCGCGCAAGCTGATGCCGCTGCTCAAGCCCGACGACGTGATCTGGGTGCACGACTACCACCTGATCCCGCTGGCCACCGAGCTGCGCGCCCAGGGCTGCCGCAACCGGATCGGCTTCTTCCTGCACATTCCCGTGCCGCCGCCGCAGATCATGGCCGCGATCCCCGAGCACGAATGGCTGATGCGCTCGCTGTTCGCCTACGATCTGGTGGGCTTCCAGGCGCATACCGACGTCACCCATTTCGTGCGCTACGCGGAAGCCGAGGCCGATGCGCAATTCATCGACGGCGAACGGCTGCGCGCCTTCGACCGGACCATCCGGGTGGGCACCTTCCCGATCGGCATCGACGTGGACGGCTTCGCGCAGATGGCCAGCGACGACGACGGCCTCAACATCTACGAGCAGATGCGCGACGAGTATTCGCGCCGCAAGCTGCTGCTCGGCGTGGACCGCCTCGATTACTCGAAGGGGCTGCCGCAGCGCGTGCAGGCGTTCCGCGAGATGCTCGACCGCTACCCGGAGATGCGCCAGAGCGCGACGCTGATCCAGATCGCCGCGCCGAGCCGCGAGGACGTCGATGCCTACGATCACTTGCGCCAGGAGATGGATACGCTGTGCGGCTCGCTCAACGGCGACTACGGCGAACTCGACTGGATGCCGGTGCGCTACATCCACCGCAGCCTGGACCGCAGCTCGCTGCCGGGGCTGTACCGCGCGAGCCGGGTGGCGCTGGTCACGCCGCTGCGCGACGGCATGAACCTGGTGGCCAAGGAGTTCATCGCCGCGCAGGACGGCAAGGACCCCGGCGTGCTGGTGCTGTCGCGCTTCGCCGGCGCCGCCGAGCAGTTGACCGACGCGCTGCTGGTCAATCCCTACGACATCCAGGGCACCGCGCGCGCGATCCAGGCAGCCCTG
>NZ_VWWK01000437.1:0-1157 GCF_011753035.1 Burkholderia sp. Ax-1720
CCTCGACCACCGGCGCCACGCTCGGCAACGTGGCGAGCACCGGCGCGGCGACGCTCGGCACGGTCGCCAACACCGGCGTGAGCACGGTGGCGGCGGTCGGCAACGTGGCGACGCAGACCATCGGCGCGGTCGGCGCGGCCTTGCCTGGCATCGCGATCACGCCGTCGTCGGGCGGCGCGTCGGGCTCGGGCACGGGTACCGGCACGGGCGGTGCGGCGGGCGTCGGCACGCTGCTCTCGCCGGTGACCTCGCTGGTCACGACGCTGGCCGGCGTGGTGCCGCACAAGTAAGCGGGCGGCCTGCCGCCAGGGCGGGCCGGCGCGTCGAGGCAGGCGCGCATGGCTCGACCGTCGCGGCGGATATCGGCAACAAGGACGGCACGACTTCGGTCGTGCCGTTTTTTTTGCGCGCCCGCGTGCCATCGCTGCTGCCTGTCATCAGGGGAACTCGCCGCCGGCGCAGCTTACGAACCGGCGTAAGCCGACGTTTGTGCGGCACCGCGCCGCGCGCGAACGTCCTATAGTGACGCACGCCCGCGCGAGCGCGGCCCGTGGCGCACCCGAGCCCGGGCGCCGCGCCGCCCGCATGCGCTCCCCGCGCCGACCCTGGAGACGAACGGGAGCGAGACTCCCGGAGGACCTGCCGAATGAAGAAGCTGATCAACGATGTCGAACACGTGGTGCCCGACCTGCTGAACGGGCTGGTCGCGCTCAACCCGCATCTCGCCCTGCTCGCCGGCCGCACCATCGTGGTCCGCGCCGACGCGGCCGAGGCCGCCTCGCGCGGCGAGGTCGCGCTGATATCGGGCGGCGGCGCCGGTCACGAGCCGGCCCATGCCGGCTACGTGGGCGCCGGCATGCTGAGTGCGGCGGTGGCCGGCGAGGTGTTCACCTCGCCCTCGGTCGACGCGGTGCTCGACGCGATCCGCGCGGTGGCCGGGCCGGCCGGGGTGCTGCTGATCGTCAAGAACTACACGGGAGACCGGCTCAATTTCGGGCTCGCGGCGGAGATCGCGCGTGCCGAGGGGATCGACGTCGAGACCGTGATCGTCGCCGACGACGTGGCGCTGGCCGCGCGCGGCGAACATGCCGGGCGGCGCGGCCTGGCCGGCACGGTGCTGGTGCATCGCATCGCCGGCGCGGCCGCGGCGGCCGGGC
>NZ_VWWK01000438.1:0-1000 GCF_011753035.1 Burkholderia sp. Ax-1720
TCGATGCCGGCCCGCGCCGCCGCGGCCCGCCCCCCGGCGAATGCCGCGCCGATCGTCGCCGCGCCGCGTTGCGGCGAGTGGCCCGCCTATCGCGCCTTCCTCGCGCAGACCGTGCAGCCCGACGGCCGCGTGTTCGACGCCAGCACGCCGGCCCAGCAGTCGACCTCGGAAGGCCAGTCCTACGGCATGTTCCTCGCGCTGGCGGCCAACGATCGCGCCAGCTTCGAGCGCATGCTCGAGTGGACCCGCGCCAACCTGGCCGGCGGCCATTTCGACGCCAGGGACGCGCGCCTGCCCGCCTGGCAGTGGGGCCGCAAGGCCGACGGCGGCTGGGGCGTGCTCGATCCGAACTCGGCGGCCGATGCCGATCTGTGGATCGCCTACGACCTGCTGGAAGCCGGGCGGCTCTGGCACGTGCTCGACTACAGCGCGCTGGGCGCGGCGCTGGCCGCGCAGATCGCGCGCCGCGAGGTGGTCGAGCTGGCCGGGCTCGGCCCGATGCTGCTGCCGGGCCCGCAGGGTTTCGTCGAGGGCGACGTGACGCGCCTGAACCCGAGCTACCTGCCGCTGCCGGTGCTGCGCGCACTCGGCGGCGAACTGGGCGGCCCGTGGAACGCCATCGCCAGGAACGGCCTGCGGCTGGTGGCCGGCGCCTCGCCGCGCGGCTTCGCGCCCGACTGGGCGGCCTGGCGCGCCGGGCAGGTGGTGGTCGATCCGCGCACGGGCGACCTCGGCAGCTACGACGCGATCCGCACCTACCTGTGGGCCGGCCTCGCGAATCCCGCCGATCCGCTGGCCCGTCCCTGGCTCGACGCGCTGCGCGGGATGGCCGCGCAGGTCGCGCAAGGCGGCGTGCCGCCCGAGAAGGTGGCAGTGGCCACCGGCACGGGCAGCGGCGAGGGCCCGCTCAGCTACTGGGGCGCGCTCGCACCGTACTTCGCCGCGCTCGGCGACGCGCGCGGCCTGGCGCTGGCGCGTGCCCGCCTGAGCGCGCTCGATG
>NZ_VWWK01000439.1:0-1139 GCF_011753035.1 Burkholderia sp. Ax-1720
GGCCCCGCGCGCGCGGTCACCACCACCGCCGGGCGCGCGGTGCCCGCCGACGGCGACCTGACCGTGGTGCTGTCCTCGCGCCCCGCCAATGACGAGACCGCCCATCCCGGGCGCGGCGAGCGAACCGTGCGCACGCTGCGCACCGTGGGCGCCGCCAGTGCTACCAGCGCCACCAGCACCGGCGCCACCGGCGGCTTCGACGCCGACGCGACGGTGGTGATGCGCCCCGCGCCGGCCGCCGGCAGCACCCAATCCGACAGCCTGAGCCGCGAGAGCTGGCAGCGCGTGGCGAACGCCCAGGGCGGCGATCACGCGAGCGTCGGCACCCTGCTCAAGGGCCGCTTCCTGCTGGAGCGCGAGCTCGGCCGCGGCGGCATGGGGGTGGTCTACCTGGCGCGCGACGAGCGCAAGGTCGAGGCGCGCGACCGCGATCCCTTCGTGGCGGTGAAGGTGCTCAACGACGAGTTCCGGCGCCATCCCGATTCGCTGATCGCGCTGCAGCGCGAGGCCCGCCGCGCGCAGCGCCTGGCCGACGACCATATCGTCCATGTTTACGATTTCGACAAGGACGGCACCATCGTCTTCATGACCATGGAGTACATCGACGGCACCGACCTGCGCACGCTGATTCGCGAGCGGCCCTCGGGCATGCCGTTTCGCGAGGCCTGGCCGCTGATCGAGGGCATGGCGCGCGCGCTGCAGCGTGCCCACGCGAGCGGCATCGTGCATTCCGATTTCAAGCCGGGCAACGTGATGGTCACGCGCGACGGCGTGCCCAAGGTGTTCGACTTCGGCATCGCCCGCGCCGGCAACGCGCGCGCGGGCGCGGCCGGCGACCAGACGGTGTTCGACGCCGGCACGCTGGGCGCGCTGACGCCGGCCTACGCGAGCCTGGAGATGATCCGCGGCGCCGATCCGGCGGTGCGCGACGACGTCTATGCGCTCGGCTGCGTGATCTACGAACTGCTGACCGGCCGCCATCCCTTCGAGCGCCGCAGCGCCGAGCTGGCGATGAACGAAAACGCCGCGCCGCCCGCGGTGCCGGGGCTGTCGCGGCGCCAGGCGCGCGCGCTGGCCGAGGCGGTGGCCTTCGAGGGCGACGCGCGGCTGCAGACGGTGGGCGCGCTGGTCGAGAGCCT
>NZ_VWWK01000440.1:0-997 GCF_011753035.1 Burkholderia sp. Ax-1720
ACGCGGTGGGCGGCGCGATGGCGGCGCTGCGCACGGGTCACATGCCCGGCGCGGCGGCGGCGGGGCTGGAACTCGACGGCGCCGATCCGCTGCGAGACTGCGGCGATGTCGAAACCGCCTTGCGCCTGTTGCTGTCGGCCTCCGCCGCGAGCGCCTCGCGCGAGCGGCTGCGCGACGCCTTCGGCGAGTTGCGCGATCGCCAGCTCGCGTTGCGCGGCGGCTTGCGCGAGGTCCTCGCCGGACTCGATCCCGCTCGCCTGGATCCGGAAGCGGGATGGCGCGACTGGCTGCCGGGCAGCGCGGCACGCCTGCGCGCGCAATATGCGCGCGACTGGACGCGCGTCTCGCAACAGGCCGCGGCCACGCTCGACTCGCAGCCCGCCGCCGCCCCGGGCCAGCAAGCGCCGAACTGATCGACGCGCATCGAGCGGCAAGACGCGCGGCGAACCGATCCGCGCGTCGACTGGCGAACCGGCGGCGAACCGGCCAGGTACGCGCCCGACGCACCGACCAACCCACCGAACCACCACGCCGCGCCGCCACCTCCCCCAGCTACGAACCCTCGTCGAGCCCGCGCAGGAACGCGGCCTTGTCCACCGAATCCGGCAGGGCCTCCAGCAGCCGCGCCTGGAAGGTGGCGAGATCGGCATCGACCGCCGCGCGCCGCGCCACGATCCGCGCGATCGGCCCGATATGGGTGGCGAGCCGCTGCACCGCCGTCTCGACCAGCGCCGTATCCACGGCCGGCGCCTGGCCGGCCCCGCTGCCCGCCTGCGTCGCCCCCGGCATCGCCATCACGCGCGTGACGGCCGTGCCCGAAGCCGCGTGACGCTGCAGCAGCGTATCGAAGTCGTGGCGTGCGGCCTCGTCGGGCAGGTGGCGCGCCAGCTCGGCGGCCAGCATGCGCGGATCGGTAGCCTGCGCCGCCGCGCGCCGCACCAGCCGCGAGGCCACCGGCCCGACATGGGTGACCAGCCGCTGCTCCAACTGCGCGAGG
>NZ_VWWK01000441.1:0-1068 GCF_011753035.1 Burkholderia sp. Ax-1720
GCCGGCGACGCCGAGATGCGGGCCGACAGCCTGCTCGCGCGGCTCGCCGGCGATGCCGCGCTGCGCGCCTGGGAACTCGTCGAGCTCAGCGCCGGCACGCGCCTCGGCACGCTCACGGGCGGCTACCGGCTCGGCGCGCCGATCGCCGCCTATCTGCTCGCGCGCGCGGCGCCGCAATTGCGCCTCGACGAACCGCTCGCCACGATCGCCGCCGGCCTGCCACTCGACGAACAACTGGTGGACGCCCAGGCGCTGCGCCAGCTCGCGCGCTTCGCGGCGGTGGCCGGCGGCGACGAGGAACCTGGCAGCTACCTGCTGCACCTGCAAGGCGCCGACACCGAATGCCTGCAGCGCCTGGCCGCGGCCACCCTCGCGCGGCTCGGCATGCACGGCGCGCTGCTCGACGGCCGCGCGATCGCGCGGTTCGATGCCGAACGACAGCGCAATCGCACCGAGCTCGCGGCTCGGATCAAGCGACTCGGCCGCGACGCGTTGCTCTGCAACCGCGTGCTCGTGCTGACCCACGGTCAATGGCTGACCGGCAGCCAGGACGGCACCGACGACCTGCTCGACGCGCTGCTGCCGCTGCTGTTCGACAGCCAGCGTCTGATCGTCGTGCTGAACGGCCCCGCGCGCCGGCTTGCCGATCTCGCGCACGGCTACCAGGCGCATCGCGCGATCGCCGCGCTGATCCGCGTGGGCTCGCCCGATACGGCGCTGCGCGCGCGGATCTGGCGCCGCCACCTGCCCGATTTCCCGTTCCGCATCGACGAGGCCGCGCTGGCGCAGCTCGTCAATCAGTACCCGTTCAATGAAACGCAGATCGTGATGGCGCTCAAGGACGCGGCGAGCCGGAAGCTGATCGACGGGGATGACAGCGAGCCCGGCGACGGCACGCAGCGCGCTTCGGCAGCGTCGTCTCCGGCACCGTCGCAGTCGAGGCCGGCCGTCGTGTCCGTCGTGTCCGTCGTGTCCGCCCCGCCCACTTCGCCCGCCGCGTCCATCCCGCCCGCCCCGCGGCGCACGCCGGCGCCCGACGGCCGGCTGCCGCTGCCCGCGCGCCGTATC
>NZ_VWWK01000442.1:0-1063 GCF_011753035.1 Burkholderia sp. Ax-1720
GCGCATCGAGCCGCCAGCCGTCGGCGGTCGGCGTGAAATGGCGGGCACGAAACTCCAGCGCGTGGCCGCGAAACGAATTGCGGCCGTACTCGGCGCGCTGCGCCTGCGCGATCGCGCGTGCGCTGATCGTCGAGCCGCGCGTGCTGCTGCTCGACGAGCCGTTCGGCGCGCTCGACGCCAAGGTGCAGCACGTTGCGGCAGAAGATGAAGTCGTAGCGCCCCTCGTCGGCCGCCTGGCCGGGGCCGCCCAGCTCGAGCAGGTTGGCGCGGCGAAAACGCACGCAGTCGCGGATCCGCGCATCGAGCCGCCAGCCGTCGGCGGTCGGCGTGAAATGGCGGGCACGAAACTCCAGCGCGTGGCCGCGAAACGAATTGCGGCCGTACTCGGCGCGCTGCGCCTGCGCGATCGCGCGTGCGCTGATGTCGAGCGCGTCGATCTGCAGGCGCGCCGGATCGATGCCGGCGTCGACCAGGGCCATCGCCGCCGAATAGGGTTCCTCGCCGGTCGAGCATGGCGCGCTCAGCACGCGCAGCGGCAGCGAAGGTTCGGCGCGCAGCCGTTCGAGCGCGCGCGCGGCCAGCGCGACGAAGGCCTCGCGCTCGCGGAAGAACCAGGTCTCGGGCACCACGCATTGCTCGATCCAGGCGCGCTGCTCGTCGGCCGAGGCCAGCAGCAGGCGCCAGTGGGCATCGAGATCCTCGTCGTTCAATTGCCGCGCGCGCTGCATCACCGCCGGCGACGCGGCGGCGGCCTCGCCGGCCAGCATCGCGGCGATCCGCTCGGCCAGCGCGCGCGCCACGAAATCGGCGCCGAGCGAATCGGAATCGATGCCGGTCTCGCGCGCCAGCCAGTCGTGGATGCGCATCAGGTTGGCGCTCGTCATCGGCGTTCTCCGGCCCGGGCGTCGAGGCTGTCGGCGGCGCCCTGGCCGTCGCCCGCATCCGCGGCCTCGCGCGCCGCGGCGGCATACAGCAGCGCGCGCGCCTCCTCGCCCAGCAGGTGACGCACCGTCACCCACTGCAGCACGCCATGCGCGTCGTGCGCGACCGGCCCGAGCCAGCG
>NZ_VWWK01000443.1:0-975 GCF_011753035.1 Burkholderia sp. Ax-1720
AGCGTGGCCCAGTGCGCGCCGCTGGTGCCCTACCTGCTGCTGGTGGCGGTGCTGGTGAGCCGCGCGCGCGGCTTGTTCGGGGAGCGCGAGGATGCCTGAGGCGCGCCGCTCGCGCGAAGCGGCCGGCTGGCTCGCGCTGGTCGGCCTGCTGGTGCTGCCGGCGCTGGTCTGGCCGCAGGGCGCGGTGCTGGCCTGGCTCGCGCAGACGGCGGCGCTGGTGGTGCTGGCGCTGTCCTACAACCTGCTGCTCGGCAGCACCGGGCTGCTGTCCTTCTGTCACGCGGCCTTCGCCGGCCTGGGCGCCTTCGTCGCCGCGCATGCCTTCAACCGCTTCGGGTTCGCGCTGCCCTGGCTGCCGCTGGCCGGCGGCCTGGGCGGCGCCGGCTTCGGCCTGCTGTTCGGCGCGATCGCCACGCGCCGCGCCGGCACCGCCTTCGCGATGATCACGCTGGGCCTGGGCGAGCTGATCGCGGCGGCGGCCTGGAGCGTGCCGGACTGGTTCGGCGGCGCCGGCGGCCTCGCGATCGATCGCACCGCGGGCGCGCCGCTCGGCGCCTGGCGCTTCGGCGCCGATCGCGAGGCCTATGCGCTGATCGCCGCGTGGTGCCTGTTGTCGGCCTTGGCGATGCGCGTCGTGCTGGCCACCCCGTTCGCGCGGCTGGCTCGCGCCGTGCGCGACAAGCCGCGCCGCGTCGCCGCGCTCGGCACCGATCCGCGCCGGGTGCGGCTGCTGATGATGGTGATCGCCGCGTTCTTCGCCGGCGTGGCCGGCACGCTGACCTTGATCGACGTCGAACTGGCCTCCTCGGACAGCGTCTCGATGCTGCGCTCGGCCACGGTGCTGTTCGCGACCGTGATCGGCGGCAGCGGTGGTTTCTTCGGGCCGGTGCTCGGCGCGGCGGTGATGGCCGCGTTCGGCAGCTTCGTGGCGGGGCTCTCGCGCGCCTGGTTGTTTTATCTCGGCCTGCTGTTCGT
>NZ_VWWK01000043.1:0-46734 GCF_011753035.1 Burkholderia sp. Ax-1720
TAGGGGCCGGCCAGCACCGACAGCGGCAGCGGTTCGCCGGCGCGCGGCGCCCAGTCGGGCGCGGCCAGCCAGCTCAAGGCCTCGCTGAACAGCGGCACGGCATCCTCGCGCGGCGGGTCCTCGCCGGGCTCGTGGCGCACCACGGCCGCGTCGAAGCGGCGTTCGTCGTAGTCGGCCAGCAGCCGGGCCGAGGAGCCCAGGTGCATCTCCAGCGACAGCGAGGGATCGTGCCGATGCAGGCTGGTCAGCAGCGCGGGCAGGTCCGGCACCGCCACGTGCTCGCTGACGCCGATCGACAGCCGGCGCGGCTCGGCGGCCACCGTGCCGAGCGCGCGCTGGTGCGCGTCGAGCAGTTCGCGCGCGGCCGGCAGGAAGGCCTCGCCGTCGACGGCGAGCCTCACCACGCGTGGCGTTCGCTCCAGCAGGGCGCGGCCCAGATGCGCCTCGAGCCGCTTGATCTTGAGGCTGACGGCCGATTGCGTGGTGTCGAGCGCGTCGGCGGCGCGCGTGAAACTGGCCAGCTCGGCGACCAGCACGAAGGCGCGGACGGCATCGAGATCGAGTGGTTTCATTTTGAATGAAAATGGATGATATATCCGGTGATGTCTGTTGATTATAGATGGGCCTGCCTATGCTGGGAGACATCGATGGGAAACACCCGTTTCCCCTTCAACCGCCAGGAGCCCGTCATGCCCTTCACCCGTATCGCCGTTCGCGAAGGCCGTTCCGTCGAGGATCGCCACGCCTTGTCCGCCGGCGTCCATCGCGCCCTGCAGCGCGCCTTCAACGTGCCCGAGGACGACATCTTCATGCTCGTCACGCAACACGCCGCCGAGGACTTCATCTTCGGGCGCCACTACCTCGGCATCGAGCGCAGCGACGACCTGGTGATGCTGCAGATCACCGTCAGCGATACGCGCACGCGCGAGCAGAAACGCGAGCTGTATCGGCTGATCGTCGAGGAACTGGGCGCCTCGCCGGGCGTGCGCCCCGAGGACGTGCTGATCAGCCTGGTCGAGGTCAAGCTCGACGACTGGTCGTTCGGGATGGGCCTCGCGCAGTACGCGAACTGAGCGCCGGCGACGCGTCGGGCGCTCTGCTCCCGGTCAGGCCGTGCCGTGTACCATGCTCGTCATCGACAGCCGTCGACGGCGCGCATGGGCGCGACGGGCAGGCTGGCGAGCGGAGGTTTCATGACGCGTGTGCTGGAAATCGTGCTTGCCCTGCCCTTGCCGTCGGGCGGGGTGACCGCCGGGCGCCGCCGCGGCACCGCGCGCGCGGTGCGCGACTTCGGCGCGGAACTGGTTCGTGCCTGGCGGATCTGCCCGCCGGTGCGGATGAAGCGCGGGCACGAAAGCATCGCGATTACCCCGCTGGCGCTGGCCGAGGCGCTGCCGCACGCGTCGCGCTGGCGTGCCTGGCGCGAGACGGGGCAGGCCGGCGAGCGGTGGGTGGCGGTGCACTCGACGCCGTTCGCGCCGGGCGTCGCGATACGCGAGACGCTGCCCGACCAGACGCAGGATGCCGAGGCGGCCGCCAACGACGGCTCGCTGGCCGCCGAGCTGCGGCGCGTCTTGCGCGAGGGGAGCGTGCCTGCCCATGCGATCGGGGCCGGCGCGGATCATGCGGAATCCGAAGCGAGCGAGCGGCCGACGCAAACGCCGGCCGCCGCTGCATTCGCCTTCGATTGCGAGCGCCGGCGCGGCCGCTGGCAGCGCGAGGATCGCGTGCCGGTCGACCTCACGCTCGACGACCTGGGCTGGCGCGGCGAACAGGGCGCCGGCCGCGCCTGCGAGCTGCGGCTGGCGGTGGAGTATGTCGACGACGATGCCGGCCGGGAACTGGCCTTGCGCTCGCTGTTCGATGCGGCGCGCGAACTGAGCGGCGCCTGGCCCGCCTTCCTGAAGCCGGCTTCGCTGCTCGACCTGGCCTGCGCGGGCGTGCCGCCCGATGCCGAGCGCGGCCCGGTGCGCGCCGATCCCGTCGACCTGGCCGGCATGCGCCGGCAGCGCGAGGCCCTGTTCGCGTTCGGCGCGAACGTGGTCGCGCAATGGCTCGGCAACGACGCCGGCGTGCGCGACAGCAGCGATCCCGAATACGTCCACCAGATGCGCATCGCGCTGCGCCGGCTGCGCACGCTGATGCGGCTGTTCCGCGATTACGCCGACGAGGCCTATCGCGAGGCCTTCGCGGCCGATCTCTCCTGGTTCGGCACGCAGCTCGGCGCGGTGCGCGACTGGGATGTCTGCGTCAGCGAAACGCTGCCGCGCCTGGCCGAGGCCGATACCGACATCGCCGGCGCGCCCGCCTGGGCCGCCACGCTCGAGGCGGCGGCGCGCCAGCGCGACGTGGCACGCGGCGAGCTGCGGCAGGCCTTGGGTTCCTCGCGTTATGCGCGGCTGGTGCTGGGCTGGGTCGAATGGCTGTGCCTGCTGTCGCTGCGCGACGAGCGGGCCGCCACGCGGCGCCAGCGCCGCTCGCTCAAGCGCCATGCGGCCCGGCGCGTCGACAAGCTGTTCGCGCGCGTCCATGGTGCGCCGGACCTGGCCACGCTCGACGTCGCCGCGCGCCACCGCGTGCGGATCGATGCGAAACGGCTGCGCTACGCGCTCGAATTCTTCGCCTCGATCGCCTCGCCGGACACGCGCCGCAAGCTGATCAAGCGGGTCTCGAAGGTGCAGGGCACGCTGGGCGACGCCAACGATGCCGAGGTCGCGCTGCGCCACCTCGAGCGGCTCGCCGCGCCACCCGAGCAACTGGGCTTCGCGCGCGGCTACGGCGCGGCCGCGCAGCATTACGCGACGATCGCGGCCGAGGCGCAACTGCGCAAGCTGTGGCGTCCCAAGCTGCGCGGCTAGCGCGCGGAGGCGGGCGGCGGCACTGTGCGCTGAGCGAGGCGAGGCTGCCATGCGCGAGCCGCTGTCACGGAGCCGATTGCAGCGGGATCGCGAGGATGGCTCAGATGCTGCGGAAGGCGGGCGGCCGGGAGGAGGAAGAGGCCGCGCCGGCGCGCGAGGCCGGCCGATAGTTCGGGTTGGCCTTCCAGCGGGCGCGCACATAGGGGCGCTCGTGGCCCGACACCTTCAGCGCGACCTCGGTGACCCAGCGCTGCGAGGGCACCGGGATGCCGTGCAGGGTGATGGTGACGATCGCGAGGCTGGCCACCACGGCCGGCACCGACCAGCGATGCGGCTCGGCGCGCCAGGCGATCAGCACGAAGGACAGCGCGGCCAGCGCGCCGACCACGCAGCCGGTGATCGATTCGGAAGGCGAATGCGCCGAGAGCACCACGCGCGAGAACGAGACCGCCACCCCCAGCGCCAGGCCGGCCGCCACGCCGGCCGCGCGCAAGGCAGGATGGGCGCGCGTCATCGCGATCATCATCGCGACCGGGTAGACCGAGGTCGACAGCATCGAATGGCCGCTGAAGCCGGTGAAATCCCAGGCCCGGATGCCGATGCCCCAGCCGAGGAAGGCGATCTTGGTCAGCCCGACCGCGGCCACCGCGACGCCGAGCACGACCAGCCAGGTCAGCGCGAGACGCGCCGAGTAGCCGAGCGCGAGCCAGATCGCGAGCGTGGCGGCGAGGGGGAGCGTGATGCCGGCACTACCGAAGTAGGTGATCCAGTTCCACAGTTGAAGCGGCAGGTCGTACATCGAGAAACGGCGGCGAGATGAAGTGGAAAGAGGCGGAACGCGGGCCGTGAGGCGGACGGCGACTGCCCAGTATAACGGGGTCCATCCCGGCGCTACACGATCCGGCCCCCGGCCAAGCGGCTGAAACAATGTTATTGTGCAATGCACAAATTCAACGTGGTGGCGCCGCTGTTGGCGCCCCGATTCGACTGCGAGCCGATCGATGACCAAAAGTCTGACGAAACTCTGGCTGGGCGGTATGAAAAAAATGCTGCGCACGCCCGCGCCGCGATCGCCCGCCGGCGTCGCGAGCGCCCCCCGTTCCACGCCCCGCGGCGCCGATGCGCGCGCGCCGGTGCCGCCGCGCGAATCGCGCGTTCGGCCACGCGCGGCCGCCTGGGCCGGCGGCGAATGGAGCCGCGGCGAGCATCCGCTGCCCTTCGTGATCGGCCGCTTGGTCCGGCACCTCGACTACGCGCTGTATGTGCCGCGCGATCTCCCGGAAGGCGCGCCGCTGGTGGTGATGCTGCACGGCTGCACCCAGGATGCCGACCAGTTCGCGCAAGGCACCCGCATGAACCTGCTGGCCGATCAGCACGGGTTCGCGGTGCTGTACCCGGAGCAGTCGACGCAGGCGCATTCGCACGGCTGCTGGCACTGGTACGACGATACCGAGCGCGGCGGCCGCGGCGAGGCGCGTGCCGTGGTCGACCTGGTCGACAGCCTGGTCGAGGAGCGACATTTCGACGCGTCTCGCGTCTTCGTCGCCGGCTTGTCGGCGGGGGCCGGGCTGGCGACGCTGCTGGCGCTGCATTTCCCGGCGCATTTCGCGGCGATCGCCCTGCATTCGGGGCCGGCCTTCGGCGATGCGCGCTCGAGCATCGCGGCGATGGATGTGATGCGGCGCGGCCTGCATCGCGATCCGGTCGCGATCGCCGACGAATACGCCGAACCCGGCAGCTATCCCGGCATGCCGGTGCTGATCGTCCATGGCGACGAGGATCCGGTGGTGTCGCCCGTCAACGCCGAGCACCTCGCGCTGGAATTCCTGCGGCTCAACGACATGGTCGAGGCGGGCGGGGCACGGCGCGGCGTCACGCGGACCGAGACGGACATGGGCGACGCGAGCCTGGTCGATTACCGTCGCGGCGGCACGCCGGTGCTGCGCGTCTGCCATGTCGGCAAGCTCGGCCACGCCTGGGCCGGCGGCGACGAAACGGTGCCGTTCCACGCGGCGGTCGGACCCGATGCGAGCACGATGATCTGGGGCTTTTTCGCGGAGCATTGTCGCCAGGGTGCGACAAGGTGACCCGGTATTTTTGAAACGCTTGGCGAGGCTAGGGGTTTTCCCTATAATCCGGGTTAACACTTAAGCAATAACCCTGGATTTGGAGAGCCCTATCATGATGTACATGCTGAGCCGCCTGTTCCTGTTCCTGACGAAGTCTTCCGAACAGATCGCCAAGGAACGCGCCGATGCGTACCTGGCCGATGCCACCGATCTCTACGATCTCGAATTCCGCATCCGCAAGCTCGACCAGGAAGCCGCACATCGCGCGCCGGCCTGGATGGCCGCACGTTGATCGCCGGTTCCGGCTTCGAAACGGGCGATGCGTTCCTGATCTTCCCGCCGTTGCGCGAGTCTCGCGCAGACAAAAAAGCGTGACAACCACCGTGGTTGCCACGCTTTTTTCATATCCGCCGTGCCGCGCCCGGCTTGGCCGGGCACGGGCCTGAACGGGCGCCCGCCTCAGGCGATCACGATCCGCACCGGCACGTTGTTGCGCGTCGCGTTCGAATACGGGCACACCTCGTGTGCCTTGTCGACCAGTGCCTTGGCCGCTTCGGGCGCCAGGCCCGGCAGCGAGACGCGCAACTCGACGTCCAGCGCGAACCCCCCCTTGTCGTTCGGGCCGATGCCCACTTGCCCCGTCACCGTCGTATCGGCCGGCAGCGCTTGCTTGGTCTGGCCGGCCACGAACTTCATCGCGCTCAGGAAACAGGCCGAATAGCCGGCGGCGAACAGTTGCTCCGGATTGGTGCCTTCCGCGCCCGTGCCGCCCAGCTCGCGCGGCGCGGCCAGCTTCACGTCCAGCTTGTTGTCTTCCGAAACCGCGCGGCCGTCGCGGCCGCCCGTGCTGGTGGCGCTCGTCTTGTACAGAATGTTCATGCTCGACTCCTGTTCATCTCGGTGAGAAGGGAAACCGGCCCGGACGTGCCGTATCGCGTCCGCCAGCCATGGATGGAAATATATCGAACAAAAGATTAGTGTGCAAATTAATTTTCGATGAAGCCGGCGACGACCGGCGATAGCGTGCCGGCGACTCCCTTTATTCCTCGTTGTGCTCCTTCAGCGCCTCGCGCAGTTGGCGGAGGTTTTCGCGCAATTGCCCGAGGAATTCGGGCGTTTGCTGCATGGCGCAATAGAGGTCGACCGGTACCGAGCGGGCGGCCTTGCGCAGCGCGGTGCCTTCGGCGGTGAGGCGGGCATGCACCACCCGCTCGTCGGCGGTGCCGCGCACCCGCTCGAGATAGCCGAGCGACTCGAGCCGCTTGAGCAGCGGCGTGACCGTGGCCGAATCGAGGTTGAGACGCGCGGCGATGTCCTTGACGGCGAGATCGTCGGTTTCCCACAGCACCAGCATCGTCAGGTATTGCGGATAGGTCAGCGAGAGCCGCTCCAGCAAGGGCTTGTAGGCCTTGGTCATGGCCAGCGAGGTGGAGTAGAGCGCGAAGCAGAGCTGCTCGTCGAGCGTGGCGGGAAGCGTGGGGAGGGCGGGGAGGTCGGTCATGATCGGCGGCCCGTCGATCGGGCACAAGAAATTCGCACACTAAGGATTGTGCGCCGATCGCGCCCGACTGGCGAGCGGCGGCGCATCATGGCCACCGCCCGCCGCGTTCAGCGCTGGGGCGGGACGGCCGTGCTGCCGGGCTCCTGCACGCCGAAGCAGCCGCGATAGGTGGCGTAGAACGAGCAGTAGAGCGCCGCGGTGATCACCACCGAGACCGGCATCATGATCGTCATGGCGTAGACGCCGACGCCGAGCGCCTGCAGCAGGGCGGCCAGGCTGAACGAGGCGCCGGTGGCGACCGCGAACCACAGCAGGCCGTACAGCGTGAAGGCCCAGCGGTTGCGCCAGCAGCTCACCACGCTGAAGAACAGCGCCTTGACGGGCGGGATCTCGTGCCAGGCGGTGAGCACCGGCGCGAACCAGAACATCATCGCGACCGGCACGTAGAGCGTGGCGCAGATCAGCAGGGCGACCAGGGTGCCCATCGACAGGATCAGGTTCGGATCGGGCTTGTCGTCGCCCAGGCCGAACATCAGGCGCAGCAGCATGCCGCCGTCGCCGAAGGCCGAGCAGGCGAACACCAGCGCGATCGAGACGATGTAGATGCCGCCCAGCGTGAACAGGCGCTGCGTGGTCAGGCTGCCGTAGGCGCGGAAGCCGTCGATCAGGATCGTCGGCAGCACCGGCTTGCCGGCCACCGCGTCGCGGCAGGCCGCCATGAAGCCGACCGAGATGCCGGGAATGAACAGCAAGGGCAGCGCCGGGCCGATCACAGGCACCAGCGAGACGATCATCATCGCCAGCAGGTAGGTGAAGAACAGCGTGATGAAGGCCAGCGGATTGCGGCGGAACAGCCAGATGCCCTGGCGGAACCAGACGTAACCGGTCTTGGCGGGGACTTCGATCAGTTGCATGGGTCGTGTCGCTCGGGGAGCGCCCGCGCATGGGCGATGCGTTCGCGCAGGATCCGCTCGAAATGGCCGGGATCGTGCGGCTTCAGCATCTCGGCGGCGCGGGGCAGGTGGAAATCATACAGGCGCGACACCCAGAACCGGTACGCGCCGGCGCGCAGCATGTCGGGCCAGCGGCGGCGTTCGTCGTCGGTGAACGGGCGCACGGTCTGGTAGGCGCGCAGCAGCGCGTCGGCGCGCCGCGTGTCGAGCACGCCGGTGGCCAGCTCGGTGCACCAGTCGTTGACGGTGACGGCGACGTCGAACAGCCACTTGTCGCAGCCTGCGAAGTAGAAATCGAAGAAGCCGCCCAGGCGCACCGTATGGCCGGTATCGGGCGCCGCGTGCGCGAACAGCACGTTGTCGCGGAACAGGTCGCAGTGGCAGGGGCCCTCGGGCAGCGCGGCGTAGTCGTCCGAGGCGAAGAAGGCGGCCTGGTGCGCGAGTTCGCCCTCGAGCAGCGTGCGCTGCGCATCGTCGACGAAGGGGACGATGGCGGGCACGTTGTCCTGCCACCAGGGCAGGCTGCGCAGGTTCGGCTGGCGGTTCGCGTAGTCGCGGCCGGCCAGGTGCATGCGCGCCAGCATCTGGCCGACCTCGACGCAGTGTTCGACCTCGGGCGCGAGCTGGGCCGAGCCTTCCAGCTTGGTGACGATCGAGGCCGGCTTGCCGTGCAGCTCGCCGAACAGCGTGCCGTCGGCGCGCACCACCGGGTCCGGCACCGGCACGCCGTGCCCGGCGAGATGGCGCATCAGCTCCAGGTAGAACGGCAGTTGCGCGGCCGTCAGCTTCTCGAAGATGGTCAGGACGTAGTCGCCGCGCGTGGTGGTCAGGAAGAAATTGCTGTTCTCGATGCCGGACGGGATGCCGCGAAACGCGACGACTTCGCCGAGATCGTAGTGGCGCATCCAGTGCGCGAGATCGGAATCGGAGACTGCGGTGAAAACTGCCATGCGGGGATGCGTCGAAACGGGTTGGCAGGCCGGCGAGCGGGCCGGCGGCTGCGGAGGGGGCGGGCGGGGCCGCCCCGCCAGGCCGGCGATGCCGGCGGGATGGATCAGTAGTGCAGGTTGATCGAGGGCACGCGCGTGACCGGCACGTTGCCCTGGTGCGGACGCGGCGAGATGTCGGGCGTCGAGCTCATCTGGTAGCGCGTGCCGAAGTTGGAACGCACGTCGATCTCGACCGGCTTGCCGCGATCGCGGTACTCGGTGACCTCGGTGCCGCTCACGCTCTTCTCGTGGAAGCTCGGCGTGCGCGTGATGTCGTCGAATTCGACCTTCGAGCTGACTTCGGCGCCGGGGCGGTTGATCTTGGTGAGATCGGGCAGGCCGGCGGCTTCGTCCTGCGCGGCCCGGGCTCGTGCTTCGTCGCTCGGCTGCTGGCCGTCGGCAAATGCGGGCCCGGCGAGGGCGACGGCCGTCGCGAGCGCGGCGGCGAAAATGAGCGGCTTCATGAGGTTCTCCGGATTAACCGCACGATTCTAGCAAAACCGGCCGGGCGCCGAGCTTGCCGTCGCGCCGCTGTGGCGGCGCCGCGTCGGCGCGCGATGGGCACCGGCGCGCGCTCGCTTGCGAGATAATGTCGAACGCAACCGAAGAGGCAATCGACAATGAACAAGGATACGCATCGCCAGCATCTTCCGCTCTCGCCCGAGAGCCCCTCTGTCGAGGCCTTCGACGACCCGGCCGCCGCCTTCGAGCGGCTGTCCTCGATCTACGAGACCAATACCGCCTTCCTGCGCGACGCGTTCGCCCGCTACCGCCGCAGCGAGCCGCTCGGCGGCCATGTGCGCGCCTGCTACCCGTTCGTGCGGGTGCGCACCGAGGTCAATACCAATATCGACTCGCGTCGCTCCTACGGCTTCGTGGCAGGCCCCGGCGTGTTCGAGACCAGCGTCACGCGCCCGGACCTGTTCGCCAGCTACTATCGCGAGCAGTTGCGCCTGCTGGCGAAGAACCACAGCGCGAAGATCGAGGTCGGCGTGTCCGACCAGCCGATTCCGATCCATTTCGCGTTCTCGGAAGGCATCCACCTGGAGGGCGATCTCGACCGCGACCGCCTGCTGGCGATGCGCGACGTGTTCGACGTGCCCAACCTGGCCAATCTCGACGATCGCATCGTCAACGGCACCTACGAGCCGGCGCCGGACGAGCCGCATCCGCTCGCGCTGTTCACCGGCGCGCGCGTCGATTTCTCGCTGCACCGGCTGCGCCACTACACGGCCACGCTGCCGACGCACTTCCAGAACTACGTGCTGTACACGAACTACCAGTTCTATATCGACGAATTCGTGAAGCTGGGCCGCACCATGATGTCGGCCAGCGACGATCCGGAGGTGCGCGAGTACCGCAGCCAGTACACCTCCTTCGTCGAGCCCGGCGACGTGGTGAGCTACAACGCCAACCTCGGCAACCAGCCGGTGGAGGGCTCGCCGCCGCCGCGGCTGCCGCAGATGCCGGCCTACCACCTGAAGCGCGCCGACGGCAGCGGCATCACGATGGTCAATATCGGCGTGGGTCCCTCGAACGCGAAGACCATCACCGACCATATCGCCGTGCTGCGCCCGCATGCCTGGGTGATGCTCGGCCACTGCGCGGGGCTGCGCAACACGCAGCGGCTCGGCGACTACGTGCTGGCGCACGGCTACGTGCGCGAGGATCACGTGCTCGACGACGACCTGCCGCTGTGGGTGCCGATCCCGGCGCTCGCCGAGGTGCAGGTGGCGCTCGAGCGCGCGGTGGCGCAGGTCACCCGGCTCGACGGCAGCGAACTCAAGCGCGTGATGCGCACCGGCACGGTGGCCAGCGTCGACAACCGCAACTGGGAGCTGCGCGACCATCGCGAGCCGGTGCAGCGGCTCTCGCAGAGCCGCGCCATCGCGCTCGACATGGAGAGCGCGACCATCGCGGCGAACGGCTTCCGGTTCCGGGTGCCTTACGGCACCTTGCTGTGCGTGTCGGACAAGCCGCTGCACGGCGAGCTGAAGCTGCCGGGCATGGCCGACCAGTTCTACCGCGCGCAGGTCGACCAGCATCTGCAGATCGGCGTGCGCGCCATGGAGATCCTGCGCACCAATGGGTTGGCCAAGCTGCACAGCCGCAAGCTGCGCAGCTTCGCCGAGGTGGCGTTCCAGTAAGCAGGGAAGGCAGCGCTCGCGCATCGATTCCGTCGCGATCGATCGGCTTATGTGCTTTTTTGTCGATCGGCGGCGAATCGCGTGGCGGGATCCAGTACAGTTCGCGCGGCCTGATCACGCTTCGTGCGCCTCGCGTGCCGCCCGGATAACGAAACAGGCCGCGCCGACTTCTCGTCGGCGCGGCCTGTTTTTCGCCCGCTGATCGGCCTGCCGGTCGATCAGCGCCGCGTGCTCATCGGCACTCGTTGTGCCCCCAGTGTCCCGGCGGGCAGTGCGGGCGGTCATGGCGATGATGCTCCATCCACTCCTGGCGCTGCCAGTAGCGATGGCCGTCCCAGTAACGGTCGCCATGCCAGCCCACCACCACCGGCGGGCCGCCGACCTGGACGTTGACGACTTGTGCATTGGCGGCGCCGCCCGACAGGGCGATACCGAAGGCGGCCAGCAGCGTGGCGATCAGGGTGCGTTTCATGGTCTTCTCCTCGAAAGGTGGATCGGGGATGTCCGCCGCGTCTCGATGGCGGGGGCGGCCGGCTGGCGCGCTTGCCCGGTGCCGCGGCGGTCACGGCATGGCTTCAGTCTGGCGATCGGGCAGATTAATTAGCGTGTGGATTTGTAACCTTGGATTCGCCGGGCGGGGTGCCGCCGGCCCGGCCGACGCAGGCCGGCGATCCGGCCCGAACTTTGCCGCGGGTCGGCGCGGGCGGGCGCCGCGGCCGGGCGCCTCGAGATGGATTGGCCTCTGGTCTGCTGAAACGGCTGGTTACGAATCGCGGCGAGTGTTGCAGGGGAGGATCCATGAAATCGCCGCGCGGCTCCGATACGATGGCGCAGCGTTGCCGGCGCCTGCCGCGCGTTGCCCCGGCTGTCTGCGCGGGCGGCGATTTCCCGGCTCGCGCGTCCATCCGGCCCGATGATTTCTGAAACCAAGGGTTTTCCCTTATCATCGATTCCGGGTCGGCAGCCGTTGTGTCAGTAGTCAGTCGTCGCCGGATTCGCTAGCGGCCCCGGTTTTTCACTTGCTTCAAGATCGAATTCGCAATGCTTCGCCATCTACACCATCGCGTCCGGCACCTGGTCGTCGCGCGCCTGAGAAGTCTCAACGTGCTCGCGGGCGCCTGGTCGCGTCGCCGGCCGTTGTGGATGGTGTCCTTCGCCGTCAACGACGCGAGCCTGTCCGAAGGCTTGCGCGCCGCCTGCGCCTCGACGGCGATGCTGGTGATCGGCAACCTGCTGCACGAGCCCGATTTCGCGTGGGCGGCGATCGGCGCGTTCTGGACCTGCCTGGCCGACGCGGCCGGCTCCAACCGCACGCGCTTCGCCTCGATGGCGAGCTTCGCGGTGCTCTCGGCCATCTGCGGCGGCCTGACCGCCTTCGCCTCCGGCGTCGGCACCCTGGCCGCGCTGGCGGCGGTGCTGGTGTTCACCTCGCTGGGCGCGCTCGGGCGGATCTGGGGCGCGGCCACCGCGCAGGTCTCGATCCTGGCCGCCACCGCCTGCGTGGTGATGGCCGACCGGCCGATGCACGACTGGCGCGCCGGCCTGGCCTTCCTCGGCGTCTATTTCGGCGGTTGCGTGTTCGCGATCGTGCTGAGCCTGACGGTCTGGCGCATCCACCCGTTCGCGCAGAGCCGCGGCGCGGTGCGCGGCATCTATGTGCGGCTGGCCGACATCGCGCTGGACGCCTCCCGCCTGCTGGCCGACCCGGCGCCGGGCCAGCGCGCCTGGGAGCTGCATGCCAGCAAGTACCGCTCGGACGCGCGCGCCGCGCTGGAGGCCGCGCGCCGCACGCTGGCGCGCATGCCGGTGGCCAGGACCGACCGCCGCGAATCCTATGCGAACCTGCTGATCGCGCTGGCCGAGGGCGAGCGCTGGTTCGCGCACCTGATCGCGGTGGCGGGCGTCTGCCAGCGCGGCCGGCAGACCTTGCGCGATCCGGCGCGCGCCACGCGCGTGCTGGCCGGCATCGCCGAGCTGCTGCATCGCACCGGCGACGCGATCGACGCGGCGCCCTGGGAGCGGCCCGACATGCTGCAGCGGCGCCTGCGCCGCTTCGCGCGCGGGCTCGACGCCGCGCTCGGCGAATCGATGACGATGGCCCTGCAACTGGAGCCCGATCCCGCCGACGTGGCACCCACGCCGCGCCGCCAACTGGCCTGGACGCGCAGCCTGCGCGGCGTGCTGGCGAGGTCCTGGGTGAGCTTGCGTGCCAACCTGTCGTGGCAGTCAATCGGCTTGCGCCATGCCGCGCGGGTGGGCGTGGCGACCACGCTCGGCTTCCTGGTGGTGCGCCTGCTCGGCGTGCCCTTCGGCTACTGGACCACCATGGCGACCCTGCTGATCCTGCAGCCCTCGATCGCCGGCACCTGGCCGCGCAGCGTCGAGCGAGCGGCCGGCAGCATCATCGGCGGCCTGCTGGCCGCCGCGATCGGGCTGGCGGTGCATTCGCCGATCGGCATCTCGCTGGTGGTGTTTCCGCTGGTGTGCGCGACCATGGCGCTGCGGCCGGTCAGCTACAGCCTGTTCGTGCTGTTCCTCACGCCGACCTTCGTGCTGGTGGCCGACTTCGCCACCCCGGCCGCCAACGAGCTCGGTTATGCGCTGACGCGGCTCGGCAACAACGTGCTCGGCTGCGCGATCGCGCTGGCCGCGACCTTCCTGCTGTGGCCGACCCGCGAGCAGATCGATATCCGCGGCCAGCTCGCCGCGGCGATCGCGGCCAACCTGCGCTACCTGGTCGATGCCATCGAGGCGCCGGGGCGCGCCAATCGCGAGGCCGAGCGCCTGCGCCGCGAGGCGGGGCTGGCCAGCAACAACGCCGAGGAAGCCTTCAACCGGATCCGCCTCGAACGGCTCGACGATTCGCGCTTCGATACGGCCGCCTCCACCGTGCTGGGGCTACTGCGCCGGATGGCCGGCACCGCCGCGCATCTGCGCGCGAGCGTGCATGGGCCGCGCATGGAGATCGACCTGGTGGAATGGGTGGCCACGGCGAGCGAGGATATCGACGCGATGCTGGCCTCGGGACGCGTGCCGCCGCGTCGCGCCTTGCCGCCGCGCGAGAAGCTCGCGCAGCTGGAGATGGATGCGGTGGGGCAGATCGCCTTGCTGCAGCGCTTGATCGGCGACCTGCAGCACGATGACGGGCCGCTCGCGCGGCGCGGCGCGATGCCGGCGCGACGTGCCGGCTGAAGGGTGAAGGGCGGGGGCGGCTCGGGACGAGGTGCCCGGTCGCGCGAGGAAGACAAGCACTGCGAAGCATGAGCGTCCAAGGAAAAGGGCGACGTCGATTCGACGTCGCCCTTTTCGTTTTCAACACCGGCCCGGCTGCTTACAGATAGAACATCCGGTCGTCGTCGTGGCGGTCGTCCTGCGCGCGCTGCGGCTCCTCGGGCGTGCCGCCTTCCTCGCCGGTGTCCTCGTAGAACGCGAGCACCGCCTCGAGCACCTGGTCCGGATCGTCGATCACCTGCATCAGGTTCATGTCGTCCGGATTGATCAGTCCCATCGGGATCAACTGGTCGCGGAACCACTGCAGCAGGCCCTGCCAGAAGCTGCTGCCGACCAGGATGATTGGCACCAGGCGCGATTTCTTGGTCTGGATCAGGGTCAGCACTTCGGACAGTTCGTCGAGCGTGCCGAAGCCGCCCGGCATCACCACCACCGCGTCGGAATTCTTCACGAAGGTGACCTTGCGCGTGAAGAAATGGCGGAAGCGCAGCGAGATGTCCTGGTAGTTGTTGCCCGATTGCTCGTGCGGCAGCTCGATGTTCAGGCCCACCGACGGCGCCTTGCCGGCATGCGCGCCCTTGTTGGCCGCTTCCATGATGCCGGGGCCGCCGCCGGAGATCACCGCGAAGCCCGCATCGGACAGCTTGCGGGCGATTTCCACGGTGAGCTGGTAGTGCGGGGAATCGGCTTTCAGGCGCGCCGAACCGTAGATGCTGACGGCTGGGCGGATCTCGGACAGGTACTCGGTGGCCTCGATAAACTCTGCCATAATCGTGAACATCTGCCACGAAGCGCGGGCTTTCTTTGCTGTCGCGCGTTCTTGATCTGCGAGCGAACGCAAGCTCGGAATCACTTTTCTCTTATTCATAATGCCTGAAGAACGGAACCTGGAAGGTAAGACCCTGCTGTTGGTTGATGGTTCGAGCTATCTCTATCGGGCTTACCATGCGATGCCTGATTTGCGCGGGCCGGGCGGGGAACCGACTGGCGCGCTCTACGGGATCATCAACATGCTGCGCCGCATGCGCAAGGAAGTCACAGCAGAGTATAGCGCGTGCGTGTTCGATGCAAAGGGCAAAACCTTTCGCGACGATCTGTTCGCCGACTACAAGGCGAACCGCCCCTCGATGCCCACCGATCTCGCCTTGCAGATCGAGCCGATCCACCAGGCGGTGCGCGCGCTCGGCTGGCCGCTGCTGATGATCGAGGGCGTCGAGGCCGACGACGTGATCGGCACGCTCGCGCATGCCGCCGAGGCACGCGGCATGAAGGTGGTGATCTCGACCGGCGACAAGGATCTCGCCCAACTGGTGACGGAGCGGGTCACGCTGGTCAACACCATGAGCAACGAACTGCTCGATCGCGACGGCGTGATCGCCAAGTTCGGCGTGCCGCCCGAGCGCATCGTCGACTATCTCTCGCTGATCGGCGACACCGTCGACAACGTGCCCGGCGTCGAGAAGTGCGGGCCGAAGACGGCTGTCAAGTGGCTCACGCAATACGAGACGCTCGACGGCGTCGTCGAGCACGCGGCCGAGATCAAGGGCGTGGTCGGCGACAACCTGCGCCGCGCGCTCGACTTCCTGCCGCTCGCGCGCAAGCTGGTGACGGTCGAGACGGCCTGCGAGCTGAAGCCGCAAGTGGAATCGATCGAGGCCTCGCTGGCCACGCTCGGCGAATCGCGCGAGGCGCTGCTGCCGATCTTCGAGAACTACGGCTTCAAGACCTGGCGTCGCGAGCTGGAGGCCGCGCCGGCCGATGCGGACGGCGATGTGCCGGCTGGCGAAGCGGCGGCCGAGCCGGTGCCGGCGGCCGCCGCCATCGAGCGCAACTACGAGACCGTGCAGACCTGGCCGCAGTTCGACGCCTGGCTGGCGAAGATCGAGGCGGCCGAGCTGACCTCCTTCGATACCGAAACCACCTCGCTCGATCCGATGGTCGCGCAGATCGTCGGCATTTCGCTGTCGACCGAGCCCGGCAGCGCGGCCTACATCCCGGTCGCGCATCGCGGCCCCGACGTGCCCGAGCAACTGCCGCGCGACGAGGTGCTGGCGAAGCTGAAGCCCTGGCTGGAGAGCGCCGAGCGCAGGAAGGTCGGCCAGCACCTCAAGTACGATGCGCAGGTGCTCGCCAACTACGAGATCGCGCTGAACGGCATCGAGCACGACACGCTGCTCGAATCCTACGTGCTCGAATCGCATCGCACGCACGACATGGACAGTCTCGCGCTGCGCCACCTGGGCGTGAAGACCATCAAGTACGAGGAAGTGGCGGGCAAGGGCGCGCAGCAGATCGGCTTCGACGAGGTGCCGCTGGAGACCGCCGCGGCCTATGCCGCCGAGGATGCCGACATCACGCTGCAGCTGCATCTGGCGATGTACCCGCAGGTCGCGCGCGAGCCGGGCCTCAAGCGCGTCTATGCCGAGATCGAGATGCCGGTGTCGCTGGTGCTGCGCAGGATGGAGCGCACCGGCGTGCTGATCGACAGCGCGCGCCTCGACAAGCAGAGCCACGAGATCGCGGTGCGCCTGATCGAGCTCGAGCGCGAAGCCTACGAGCTGGCCGGCGGCGAGTTCAACCTCGGCTCGCCCAAGCAGATCGGCCAGATCTTCTTCGAGAAGCTGCAACTGCCGGTGGTCAAGAAGACGCCGAGCGGCGCGCCCTCGACCGACGAGGAGGTGCTGCAGAAGCTCGCCGAGGACTACCCGTTGCCCAAGCTGCTGCTGGAGCACCGCGGCCTGTCGAAGCTGAAGTCCACCTATACCGACAAGCTGCCGCGCATGATCAATGCGCGGACCGGTCGGGTCCACACCAACTACGCGCAGGCCGTGGCCGTCACGGGGCGCCTGGCCTCGAACGATCCGAACCTGCAGAACATCCCCGTGCGCACCGCCGAGGGCCGGCGCATCCGCGAGGCCTTCATCGCCTCGCCGGGCTGCCGGATCGTGTCGGCCGACTATTCGCAGATCGAGCTGCGCATCATGGCGCATATCTCGGAGGACGAATCGCTGCTGCGTGCCTTCGCGCAGGGCGAGGACATCCACCGCGCGACCGCGGCCGAGGTGTTCGGCGTGACCCCGCTGGAAGTCAGCAACGACCAGCGGCGCATCGCCAAGGTGATCAACTTCGGCCTGATCTACGGCATGAGCGCCTTCGGGCTGGCCTCGAACCTCGGCATCACGCGCGACGCGGCCAAGCTCTATATCGACCGCTACTTCGCCCGCTACCCGGGCGTGGCCAACTACATGGAAACCACGCGCGCGGTGGCTAAGGACAAGGGCTATGTCGAGACCGTGTTCGGGCGTCGCCTGTGGCTGCCCGAGATCAACGGCGGCAACGGCCCGCGCCGCCAGGCGGCCGAGCGTGCGGCGATCAACGCGCCGATGCAGGGCACCGCGGCCGACCTGATCAAGCTGTCGATGATCGCCGTGGACGGCTGGCTCGAACGCGACCAGCTGCGTTCGCGCATGATCATGCAGGTGCACGATGAACTGGTGCTGGAGGTGCCCGAGGACGAACTCGCCCTGGTTCGCGAGAAGCTGCCCGAGATGATGAGCGGGGTCGCCAGGCTGAAGGTGCCGCTGGTCGCCGAGGTCGGCGCCGGCGACAACTGGGAGGAGGCGCACTGAGCGCCGCCGGAATCGGGGCGGGGCGGCCGGGCGGTCGCCTCGTCCCGGCCGGCGACGGCGCCTCGCGCGTCGCGCCGGCCTGAGCAAGCACGCGCCGACATGCCGGCGCGATCGACAAATGGGCATGCCGCCGCGGTTCGACCGGTCGCGGCGCGTTCGACGCGGTTGCGCATCTCGTTCACGGGCGCGCGACCCTCTGCACTCCTGAAGGCCAGGATCACGCATTGGGGGATTCGAATGCATCGTTTCATCATCGTAGGCGGCGGCGCCGGCGGGCTCGAACTCGCGACCCGGCTCGGCGACCGCTACGGCGCGCGCGGCAAGCGCGAAGCCCGGGCACTCGTCACGCTGGTCGATCGTTATCCGACCCACATCTGGAAACCGCTGCTGCATGAAGTGGCCGCCGGCAGCATGGACCCGTTCACCCAGGAGCTCGAATACGCCGCGCAGGCGCGCTGGCACGGTTTCGAGTTCCAGCAGGGCGAACTGAGCTCGGTCGATCGCGGCGCGAAGCGCATCGTGGTGTCGTCCGTGCTCGACAGCGACGGCCTGGAGCTGATGCCGCAGCGCGTGCTCGAGTACGACACGCTGGTGATCGCGATCGGCAGCACCACGCATTTCTTCGGCGTCGAGGGCGCGCAGCGCAACGCGATCGCGCTCGATACGGTCGGCGAGGCGGAGCGTTTCCGCAAGCGGTTGATCGCGGCCTGCATCCGCGCCGAACATCGCACGCCCGAGGCGGCCGCGCAGGCCGCGACGCCCGGCGAGCCGCCGATCCAGATCGCGATCGTCGGCGCAGGCGCGACCGGCGTCGAACTGTCGGCCGAGTTGCGCAATACCGCCCAGGTGCTGTCGGCCTATGGCCTGCACAAGCTCGATCCGAAGCACGACGTCGGCATCGTGCTGATCGAATCGGGCGAGCGCATCCTGCCGGCGTTGCCCGAGCGCGTCTCGACGGCCACCGCCGAATTGCTGGAGAAGCTCGGCGTGCGGCTGATGATGGGCGAGCGCGTGACCGAGGTCGCGCCGGGCATGGTGCACACCGCGAGCGGCGCCGCGGTGCGCGCGGACCTGACGGTCTGGGCCGCCGGCATCAAGGCGCCGGCCGTGCTCGCGCAGCTGGACGGGCTGGAGGTGAACCGGCTCGGCCAGCTCGCGGTGCGTCCCACGCTGCAGACCACGCTCGACGATGACGTGTTCGCGCTCGGCGATTGCGCGGCCTGTGCCTGGGCCGGTACCGATCGCAACGTGCCGCCGCGCGCGCAGGCCGCGCATCAGCAGGCCAGCTTCCTGCTGCGCGCGCTGGCCTGCCGGCTCGAGGGCCGGCCGCTGCCGGCCTTCGGCTATCGCGACTTCGGCTCGCTGGTCTCGCTCGGCCACTTCAGCGCGGTCGGCAACCTGATGGGCGGCCTGATCGGCGGCAACATGCTGATCGAAGGGCTGTTCGCGCGCTTCATGTACATGTCGCTGTATCGCCTGCATATCGCCGCGCTGCACGGTTATCCGCGCATGGTGCTCGACACTTTCGCGCACTGGCTGCGGCGCTCGACCCTGCCGCGGGTCAAGCTGCACTGAGGCGGAGCGGGGCGGTGCGCGAAGCCCGGCGGGCAGGGGGAAGCCCGTTGCGATGCTGGCAGCAAGCTGGCGCCGGGCTGACAGGACGCTGCCCGATCGTGCCCCGGGTGCGCGAAACAGTTGACGGCGGTATGTAAGATTCGGCATCGTGTGCGGGGTCCGGATCGCCGGAACCCGTGGGCGGTGCGCCGGCCTTGCGCCGCGCGGCTCGCTCCACCGGCTTTCCTCGTTCGACTTTCCGGCGTTGCCGAGTGCCTCGGCGATGCCGTCGCGCTGAATTACAAGGAGCCCTCCATGTTGAAACCCGAAGTGGACAGCCTCGTTCCGCACGTTCCGTTCAATCGCCGCCGCTTCATGCAGGCCGCGCTGGGCGGCTCGTTCGCCGCCGCCGTGCTGCCGGTCTCGGCGCAGACCATCACCACCGACAGCAACGGCCTCGACTGCGATACCGTCGAGATCCGCTCGGGCGATGCCAGCGTGCCCGCCTATCGCGCGCAGCCGGACGGCAAGAGCAACCTGCCGGTGATCCTGGTGATCCACGAGGTATTCGGCGTGCATGCGCATATCGCCGACGTGTGCCGTCGCTTCGCCAAGCTCGGCTACCTCGCGATTGCCCCCGACCTGTATTCGCGCGAAGGCGATCCCTCGAAATATCCGACCATCCAGGGGCTCTACGAGGCGATCGTCAGCAAGGTGCCGGACCGGCAAGTCACCGAGGATCTCGACGCGACGGTGGCCTGGGCCGGCAAGAACGGGGGGGACCTGACGCGCTTGGGCGTGACCGGTTTCTGCTGGGGTGGGCGCCAGGCCTGGCTGTTCGCCGAGCACAACCCGCACGTGCGCGCGGCGGTGGCCTGGTACGGCAAGGTGGTGGGCGATCGCAACGAGATGACGCCCTTCAATCCGATCGACCATGTGGCCGACCTGAAGGCGCCGGTGCTGGGCCTGTATGGCGCGAAGGACGACAGCATCCCGCAGTCGACGCTCTCGGAGATGCGCGGCAAGCTGCTGGCGAGCAACCTGAAGGCCGCGCGCGACTCGGAGATCCTCGCTTATCCGGACGCGGCGCACGCCTTCTTCGCCGACTACCGGCCCAGCTACGTGAAGGCCGATGCCGAGGATGGCTGGAAGCGCGCGCTCGCGTGGTTCCATCAGCACGGCGTTCTGTGACGCCGCGCGCGCGGATCAGGGGTTCGGGCCGGTCGCGACCGGCCGCGACGGGTCCGCGCTCCATTCGCTCCAGGAGCCCGCGTACAGCAGCGGGTTGTGGAGCCCGGCGATCTCCATCGCCAGCGCGTTGTGGCAGGCCGTGACGCCCGAGCCGCATTGCAGGATCACGTTGTTGGCCGGCTGCTCGCCGATCACGCGGGTCCAGTCCTCGCGCAGTTCATGGCCGCTCTTGAAGCGGCCTTCCGCATTGAGGTTGTCCTTGAAGAAGCGATTGGCCGCGCCCGGGATGTGGCCGCCGACGGGATCGAGCGTTTCGTTCTCGCCTCGATAGCGATCGGGCGAGCGCGCATCGACCACCAGCCGCGACTTCGAGGCGAGGTTCGCGACCACGGCCGCCGCGTCGATCACGGTGGCGAGCGGCGGCTGGGCGCGGAAGTCGCCGGCCTGGTCGGCCGGGGCCGACTGCGTGAGCGGCTGGCCGGCGGCCTGCCAGGCCTGCAGCCCGCCGTCGAGCACGGCGACGGAATCATGGCCGAGCCAGCGCAGCAGCCACCAGAGCCGGGCCGCGTACATGCCGCCCTGCGCATCGTAGGCAACCACCTGCTGGTTCGCGCGCAGGCCCTTGGCGGCCAGCGTCGCCACCAGCGTGTCGCGCGAGGGCAGTGGGTGACGGCCGTTGCTGCCGGTCTTCGGGCCCGACAGGTCGCGATCGAGATGCAGGTAGCGGGCGCCGGGCAGGTGGCCTGCCGCATAGGCTTGCGAGCCGGAATCGGGATCGGCCAGGTCGAAGCGGCAATCGAACACGAAGACGCTGTCGGGCGCGGCGGCGAGGCGCTCGGCGAGATTGCCGGCGGAGATGAGGGTGGTGTAGTGAGTGTGGGGCATGATGGCTCCTGCGAGGAAAACGGCCGGATCCATCCAGTCTAAACAAAAAAAGACGGGCCACGGCCCGTCTTTTTCGTTTGGCATGCCGGCGCTGCCGGCTGCCTCAGAAGCTTCCCAGCTTGCGTCGCAGGAATTCGTGGAAGTGCTGCATGCCGTCTTCCATCGGGCTCTGGTACGGCCCGACCTGCGATTCGCCGCGCTCCATCAGCGCGCGGCGGCCGGCATCCATGCGCATCGCGATCTCGTCGTCCTCGACGGCCGTTTCCATGTAGGCGGCCCGCTCGGCCTCGACGAACTCGCGCTCGAACAGCGCGATCTCCTCGGGGTAGTAGAACTCGACGATGTTGGTGGTCTTCTGCGGCCCGCGCGGAATCAGCCAGGACACCACCAGCACGTGCGGATACCACTCGATCATCAGGCCCGGGTAGTAGACCATCCAGATCGCGCCGAACTCGGGCGGCACGCCATCGCGGAAGCGCAGCACCTGTTCGTGCCATTTCTGGTACGTCGGGCTGCCCGGCTTGGCGAGCGCGTTGTGCACGCCGACCGTCTGCACGCTGTACCAGTCGCCGAACTCCCATTTGAGATCGTCGCAGGACACGAAGCTGCCGAGGCCCGGGTGGAACGGGACGACGTGGTAATCCTCGAGGTAGACCTCGATGAAGGTCTTCCAGTTGTAGTCGCACTCGTGCACCTCGACGTGATCGAACTGATAGTCCGAGAAGTCGAAGTGATGGCGCGTGCCGAGGTTCGCGAGATCCTGCGCGACGTTGCGGCCCTCGGCCTCGAACAGCAGCCCCTGCCAGTTCTGCAGCGGCGACTTGCCGAGGTTCAGGCAGGGCTTGTCGGGGAAATGCGGCGCCCCGAGCAGTTGCCCGTCGAGATCGTAGGTCCAGCGGTGCAGCGGGCACACGATGTTGTTCGCGTGGCCGCGGCCGTTCAGCATGATCGCCTGCCGATGGCGGCAGACGTTGGACAGCAGCTCGATGCGCGACTCCTGGTTGCGCACGAGCACGCGGCCTTCCTTCTCGGAAGGCAAGGCAAAATAGTCTCCCGCCTCGGGCACCATCAATTCGTGCCCGACGTAGCGAGGTCCTTTCTTGAATAGGGTTTCGACTTCGCGCTGGAGCAGCGCCTCATCGAAGTAAGCCGTGACTGGAAGCTGGCTGGATGCCGACTTCAACTGCAGCGCGTCGCTCAGATTGGACATTCCCACTCCCGGAAAGCGTGAAAGCAGTGAACAACCCAACCATCGAAAAATCGATTTAGGGGAACCGGCGATTATACCCGGAACTGTTTCCCGGGGGTAAGTTAAGTGCCTGATTTGTGTCAAATTTCGTATCGCGGCCCGCAGCATCTTGTCCTGCCGGCGGAGCCGCGGCGAAGCCGGCGGGGGCGGATCGGTCACGTCGAGCCGTGCTGGATTCCGCTTTTGCCGTAGAATGTCCGACTTGTTTTTAAATTTGATACCTCGTCCCATGGCGAAAAACGCAACTCCGGGCGCTGCGGCGTCGGGTGCCGGCCCCGAATCGGTGCCGGCCTCCTACGAAACCGCGCTCGAGGAGCTCGAAACGCTTGTCGCACGGATGGAGGGCGGGACACTGAGCCTCGAGGATTCGCTCGCCGCCTATCGGCGCGGGGCGGTTCTTGTTGCGTTTTGCCAACAACAACTCGACAAGGTGGAGCAGCAGGTGCGTGTGCTCGACGGGGCCACGCTGAAGCCGCACGCCAACGGAGCGGGCGCCACGGACGGCGAAGACGACGATCTATGACATTCGAACAATGGATGCGCGCAGTGCTGGCGCGCGTCGAAGATGCGCTGGGCCACTACTTGCCGGCCGAGACGGTGGTGCCGGGCAAGCTGCACGAGGCGATGCGCTACGCGGTGATGGGCGGCGGCAAGCGGGTGCGCCCGCTGCTGTGCCACGCCGCGGGCGAGCTGACGGGGGCGACCGAGGCCGCGCGCGATGCCGCCTCGGCCGCGCTGGAGATGATCCACGTCTACTCGCTGGTGCATGACGACATGCCGTGCATGGACGACGACGCGCTGCGTCGCGGCAAGCCGACCGTCCACATCCAGTACGACGAGCCGACCGCGCTGCTGGTCGGCGACGCGCTGCAATCGCAGGCCTTCGTCGCGCTGACGGACGCGGCCGCGCTGACGGCTGTCCAGCAGGCCGCGCTGGTGCGCGAACTGGCGCTGGCGAGCGGCTCGGTCGGGATGGCCGGCGGCCAGGCGATCGACCTGGCCAGCGTGGGCCTGATGCTCACGCGCGAGCAGCTCGAGACGATGCATCGCAAGAAGACCGGCGCGCTGCTGCGCGCCGCGGTGCGCATGGGCGCGCTCGCCGGCGAGACGCCGTCGGACGACACCATGCGCGCGCTCGACGTCTATGCCGACGCGATCGGCCTGGCTTTCCAGGTAGTCGACGACATTCTCGACGTGACGACCGATTCCGCGACGCTCGGCAAGACGGCGGGCAAGGACGCGGCGGCCAACAAGCCGACCTACGTGTCGATCATCGGCCTCGATGCCTCGCGCGAGCTGGCCGCGCAACTGCGCGCCGACGCGCACGCGGCGCTGCAACCGTTCGGCGCGCGCGCCCAGCGCCTTGCCGAACTCGCCGACCTGGTGGTGAACCGGGTCAGCTGACGCGAAAGCCCGCCGCCGCGCTTCCGGTCGCCAGGAAGCGTGCATAAGGAGTGCGGGCGCGTTTGATTTCCTACAATGGAACGACGATGTACGACTTGCTGAAAACCATCGACGACCCCGCGGACTTGCGCCGCCTCGATCGTCGCCAACTGCAACCGCTCGCCGACGAGCTGCGCGCGTTCGTGCTCGACAGCGTGTCGAAGACGGGCGGCCATTTGTCGTCCAATCTCGGCACGGTCGAACTGACGCTTGCGCTGCATTACGTCTTCAATACGCCGAACGATCGCATCGTGTGGGACGTGGGTCACCAGACCTATCCGCACAAGATCCTGACGGGCCGCCGCGACCAGATGAACTCGCTGCGCCAGTTCGACGGGATCTCGGGTTTCCCGCGTCGCTCGGAATCGGTCTACGACACCTTCGGCACCGCCCATTCGAGCACCTCGATCTCGGCCGCGCTCGGCATGGCGCTCGCCAGCCAGCTGAACGGCGACGACCGCTTCTCGATCGCCGTGATCGGCGACGGCGCGATGACGGCCGGCATGGCCTTCGAGGCGATGAACAACGCCGGCGTGTCCGAGGATGCCAAGCTGCTGGTGATCCTCAACGACAACGACATGTCGATCTCGCCGCCGGTCGGCGCGTTGAACCGCCACCTGGCGCGCCTGATGTCGGGCCGCTTCTACGCGGCCGCCCGCGCCGGCGTGGAGAAGGTGCTCAGCGTCGCGCCGCCGGTGCTCGAGCTCGCGCGCAAGCTCGAGGAGCATGCCAAGGGCATGGTGGTGCCGGCCACGCTGTTCGAGGAATTCGGCTTCAACTACATCGGCCCGATCGACGGTCACGACCTCGACTCGCTGATCCCGACGCTGCAGAACATCAAGGAGTTGCGCGGTCCGCAGTTCCTGCATGTGGTTACCAAGAAAGGCCAGGGCTACAAGCTCGCCGAGGCCGATCCGGTGCTCTACCACGGCCCAGGCAAGTTCAATCCGGCCGAAGGCATCAAGCCCTCGACCACGCCCGCCAAGAAGACCTACACGCAGGTGTTCGGCGAATGGCTGTGCGACATGGCCGAGCTCGACGCGCGCGTGGTCGGCATCACGCCGGCGATGCGCGAGGGCTCGGGCATGGTCGAGTTCGAGAAGCGCTTCAAGGATCGTTATTACGACGTCGGCATCGCCGAGCAGCACGCGGTGACCTTCGCCGGCGGCATGGCGACCGAAGGCCTCAAGCCGGTGGTCGCGATCTACTCGACCTTCCTGCAGCGCGCCTATGACCAGCTGATCCACGACGTGGCGCTGCAGAACCTGCCGGTGGTGTTCGCGATCGATCGCGCCGGCCTGGTCGGTGCCGACGGCGCGACTCACGCGGGCGCCTACGACCTGGCCTTCCTGCGCTGCATCCCGAACATGACGGTGATGGCCGCGTCGGACGAGGACGAATGCCGCCAGATGCTCTACACGGCGGTCCAGCAGCCGAACCCGACGGCCGTGCGCTATCCGCGCGGCGCCGGTGCCGGCGTGCCGACCGTGAAGGCGATGACGGCGATCCCGGTCGGCAAGGGCGAGGTGCGCCGCCGTTCGGCGCAGCCGGAAGGCAAGCGCGTCGCGATCCTGGCCTTCGGCACGATGGTCGCACCGTCGCTGGCTGCCGCCGAGGAGCTCGACGCCACGGTCGCCAACATGCGCTTCGTGAAGCCGATCGACGCCGAGCTGGTGCACGAACTCGCGCAGACGCACGACTACCTCGTCACGGTCGAGGAAGGCTGCATCCAGGGCGGCGCGGGCTCGGCTTGCGTGGAAGCCTTGATGGAAGGCGGGGTGATCCGTCCGGTGCTGCAGTTGGGCTTGCCCGATCGCTTCATCGATCACGGCGACCCGGCCAAGCTGCTGTCGCTGTGCGGCCTCGACGCCGCCGGCATCGCGAAGTCGATCCGCGAGCGGTTCCTCGACCAGGCCAACAGCGTCGCCGACCAGGCGAAGCGCGTGGCCTGAGGATCGCGGCGCCGCCCGGCCGGTTCGGCGGGCGGGCATCCCGTATCTCCGGAACGGAACACATGGGCCTGCGGGCCCATGTTGCTTTTCCGGCTCCCCGCTTGCGAGCGGAAGCGCGCGTGCCGCAAGCGGCGCGTCGCGCGACGACAAGGACTCGAACAAGATGAACCAGATGAATCCCGGCTTCGCGATGCCCGACGTGCAGAGCACGGTCGATACGCGGCAGATCCCGATCCAGCGCGTCGGCGTGAAGGCGGTCCGCCATCCGCTCACGGTGCGCACCGCGAGCGGCGAGATCCAGCCGAGCGTCGGCACGTGGAACCTCGACGTGCATCTGCCGGCCGAGCAGAAGGGTACCCACATGTCGCGCTTCGTCGCGCTGCTCGAGGACAACCGAGAGCCGCTCGGGCCCGAGGCGTTGCGGGGGCTGCTGGCATCGATGCTCGACAAGCTCGCGGCCGTGGCCGGGCGTATCGAGGTGACGTTTCCGTATTTCGTCAGCAAGACTGCGCCGGTGTCGGGGGTGAAGAGCCTGCTCGATTACGAGGTGACGCTGGCCGGCGAGGTGCGCAATGGCGCGACGCGCCTGTTCTTGAAGGTGCTGGTGCCGGTGACGAGCCTGTGCCCGTGCTCGAAGAAGATCTCGCAGTACGGCGCGCATAACCAGCGCTCGCACGTGACGATCGACGCCGAGCTCGATGGCGAGGTGGCCGTCGAGGAGTTGATCCGGATTGCCGAGGAAGAGGCCTCCTGCGAGCTGTGGGGATTGCTCAAGCGTCCCGACGAGAAGTTCGTCACCGAGCGCGCTTATGAGAATCCCAAGTTCGTCGAGGATCTGGTGCGTGATGTCGCGCAGCGGCTCAATGCCGACGAGCGGATTGTCGCTTATGTGCTGGAGGCCGAGAACTTCGAGTCGATTCACAATCACAGCGCGTATGCGTTGATCGAGCGCGACAAGCGGATCGGCTGACGGCTGACGTCGGGCTGGGCGGACGGACAAAACCCCTCGTGACTGCCATCACGAGGGGTTTTGTTTTCCTTGGGGCGAGTGGGCGGCGCGGGCACGGGGATCGCGTGTCGTCCGTGGTCGTCTTTTACCGCTTGCCTCGTGAGGTTCGGCGGGCGGCCGCGGCCGGATTTTCGATCCATGCAGCGGCGTTTCTTTGCTCGTCCATTTCCCCGTTCCAGTTTTTGACCTGGGCTTGGGGATTGTCTGGATATTCGCCGCGTTGCTGGGCCAGGATGGTGTCGCCCCAGCCGACAGGGGTGCCGGGGCGGGGTTCGGCGTGGGGATCGTCGGCGGAGATGTTCGAGATGCGTTCGATCGTTTCAGGCCAGATGGGAGCGCGACAGGTTGCGTTTGCGAATACGCGCATGACCGTGAAGACGAGGATGAGCGGCATCATCAGCAGCCGGACGACGACCGGGGCACGCAAGCCGAAGCTGTAAAGCGAGAACAGGAACGCTTCGCGTAGCGTTTCTTGCTGGGTATGGAACAACATCGGTTTGGGTAGATCTTCCGGTCCATCGTTCATGTAGGTGCACCAGTAGTTCCATTGGGCAAGAGCCATGTCGATTTGCGGGTAGCCGGTCCATTCCCGGCCGATCGAGAACACGCGTGCGACGTTGCCGTTGTCGTCGAGCGTGTAGTGTCGGATGTGGAAAATGGTGCCGAACGATGTGTGCTCCCGATGCAGGCAGAAGATCGATTCGGTCGACCAGGGGGCTTCCCAGACTATGTCGCCTTCGCCGGGTTTCGCGAAGTAACGTCGGGAGCGGATTGCGTAGATTTTGCGATCTTGGCGATGGAATCGAACTGGCCTGTAGCGCAGGCTGAAAAATAGGACGTGGCCGAATTTCCAGGCAATGGTTGCAAACACCAAGGAAACGCCGGCGGAAAACATGTTTCCGATTAATCCTCCAGCGTAGGGATGGCGTACGTTGGTAAGCCAATAGGCATATGGGCCCAATCCGGTGGCAATGACGGACAAGGCAACTCCAGTAATAGACCACTGTTTGTCCAGGAAGGATGGTTCAGTTGCATCCATGTGGTTTGAATTTATTCGAAACGTGGCACCAAAATCCTGCAAGGATGGTCCGACTGGCTGATCAATGCTCAATCGGTGTGTTATGTCCCATTCTGGTATGGGTTTGCCGATACAGCTTTTCATCGCGAGTTCGTCCATTGCTACCCTTCTATTGAGAAATGAAAAGCTTTGATTTCATCGTCAAGCGATTGATAGTGGTTGTCCTTGCTGAACTTGCTTCTCGATATCCACTCCGCGATTGCTGATTGTCTGCAAATCGCGATTGCGATGCTGAGTAATATCGATGCGATGAATGTCGTCCAAAAAAGTGGGAGGCTGAAAAGCGGTGCGACGGAGATGTATGTTCCTAATGTTCCGCTCGAGAGATATAACCATCCCAGTTGGGAGTTGTTGTTGGTAAATGCCTCGGGCGCTTTGTCTAATGCGTCGTAAGTTGCAAAACATATGCCGCCGATAGCGCTGAGTCCTTGTCCGAACCGAATGCCGACTCCGGCCCATTCACTTGCTCTCGCCCACTGCTTCATCATGAACGTCGACAGCGGATGAGCAGGCGCCTTCGCGATCGTTGCCGAAGCCGTCTCGACAACCGTTCCAAGAATCGATACAACGGCACCGGAGAGCTTCAACTCCGCTTCGTCATGAGTGAATCGATCACGGCTTTCCCATTCCTTGGCTGCGAATGTCAGCGTCACAAGCTGGAAAATCATCGTCACGATGCCGAGATTGAAATCCTTGGACGATCCGAGCCATCTCTTCGTCGCGTCCACCCCTGGCACCCTGATCGCCTTGATCGCGCCGGCCTCGAGTTTCCCGTTCTTCACCAACGCATCGACGTCCATCTCGTAGGCGACGATATTCATGTCCGTCGCGGGCGCCGCCCTCAGAACCTGCTTGCCGACCTGTGTGGCGGCTGTCCGCTGACTGGTCCGATCGCCATCCAGCTTCACTTCCAGCGCTTTGGCCTGCTCCAATGTCCAATCGCGTATCGCGAGCTTGCTGGCTGCCGATCGCTTGATCCGAACACCCGATTGCATCGCCAGGCGGATCGTGATGAAACCCACTGCGGAACCGTGTGCAGCCTTCGTCAATACATTGACGACTTGATTGGCTGTCGTGACCACTAGCCTGTCACGCAAGTTCGCGGCGTTGCCCAGTTCCTTGATCTGATCGAAGGCCAGCTTGTAGATATTCAGGAAATTTTCGTACGGAATATCCGAAGCATGGACATGCGCGTCCGCTGCCTTCATCAACGCCTCATGATTGAACATCAGGGCCCGCGCATACAGATTCCTGATATCCGAAGCCTGGCCGTTCAGCCAGTCGTCGAGCACCTTCTTGCAGGCTTCGGTACCTGCGGCGGCGCCGATCGCCTGCGCGCAGGATTCGCTGTAGGCATAACCGCTGCGCAAGTCCTTCACGTCATGGTTGCCTGCCATCCATTCGGCCAGCAGCAGCGATTTCAACCAATCGGCGTGAGCCTGCACGAGAGTTTCCCATGTCGGCCTGAACGCATCGAGCGCTTGTTGATATTCCTGCGGGAAGCGCTTCAGGGCCTCTGAATCGATCACGCTGACTCGCTTGCCGTCCGCGCCAACCCTGGTCGAAGCCTCCTCCCAAGCTTCGTTGGCCGCATCCTCCAGGGTTGCGGGAATATCGTTCGCTTTCTTCGTCTCGTCTTTCACGGCCTTCTCGAGGCTTCCTGTCTTGATCCACCGACGCAGCACATGAAAAGCTCCCATTGCATCCGCCGATACTGGGCGACCGATCTTCATATTGACGGCGTTGGCCTCCGCGATCGCTTTTGACACGCCATACGTCAAGCCGGCCGTAGCTCGCGCGTTGGCGCGTATGCCGGCTTCCGCGCGCTCCAGCAACTGTGCCGAGATGGATTTCCAGTAGATCTGTTCGTCGAAGCCGTTGTGCAGGCTGGGAACCGTCAATTCCGCGAGATCGTTGGTGATGCCGACCGGATCATTGACCGCGACCACGAAACCTTTCTTGTTCGGCGATTCCGCCATTGCGTCGCCGATACGTTTGGCCGCATGGCTGCGGCCTATGCGAGTCTCGTATTGGACAGGCTGATTGCTGAACGAGAAAGCCTCGGTCATCGCCTGGTCGTCCATCGCGAAATGCGCGATCTGCCAATGCGACGCCTGGAACTCGCCCGTGTCGGCTGCATCGCCGGCGAGCATGGCCGGAATATCGATGCACTGCATGTGCTGCATGCGCCACGCTTCGCTTTCCACCTTGTCGTAGACGATCCGCCGAGTCCAGCGAACATTGGACCAGCCGATCCAGAGCTTGGTCGCCTCGTCGCTGCCGGGGGTATGCAGCACATCCACGCATCGACCATAGGAGTCGTAGGCCTCGTCGCTGGTGGGGCATATCTGCCGAATGAACCGGTCTGGTGTGTCGCCGGGCGGTGGCTGGGTGTCGGCAGGGAAGCGCCAGAGGATGCCGTTGTCGAGCACCATGTAGGCGCGCAGGTTCTTGCGCTTCTCGTCGTAGGTATAGAGATACCCGCCGCGCAATGCACGCAAGGTGTATCGGGCGGAGGCGACGGATTGCGGCGCGCGATCGTCGATCCGGAAATTGCCGGACAAGGGCGGGGCCTTGTCCGCGCCGCGCGGGCACGCGATTGCGTAGCGAACCGGATGGATCAGCAATGACTGGCGATCACACATTGGGCAAGCTTTGCGGGCTGGCATGAAAGGCATCCTCGGTAGCCGGCTGGAGCGCCGTGATGCTGGATCAGGGAACAAGGAACGCTTGTCGCAGGCGATGCAGCGCGTAATCGACGAGTGCGTCGGGACTCGTGATTCCCTGACGCACCGCTTCGCAAAACATCCGATCCAGGGTGCTGGGGAGATGTGCGAGGTGATCGATTGAAAAAGCGAGGCGCCGGCGCACGATCCGGTCGGCAAGATCGCTGCGGTCGATACGAGGCCATTGGTCCGGGCGCGGCCACCCGGACGATGCATCGACGGCGGCACGCCCGTTGCCGCTCGTCTCGACGCACCAGTAATGTCCCGCCCACGGAAACGTCCACGATGTCACCGGTCCGAGCAGCGCTTGTCGTTGCGAGGGATCCAGGACTGCGAGTGCCAGGCTCATCACGCGAGGATCGTAAAAGCGCCAGAAAACGTCCGCGCCTTCGGCACCGGGGCCGACGAGGTGGTTCGCGATGTGTTCCCTGATCGCATCGCCGCTTGCTTCGCTGTCGAGCCAGGCACAGAGCACGGGGGCTCGTTCGACATGCCTCTCGGCAAGCAGATATTGGGTTGCGAGGGTTCTTGCCCGGTCGTCGAGGGCGGCGATATCGACCAGCTGCGGCATGCATTCTTCACGATGTGCCAGTACACGCGGCACACAGGGCTGTCCGTCGAATTCGGAAAGCTCGGGGGTATCGATCCGAGTGACGGGATCGATCAACAGGAAGCCGTGAGGCGGGACGCCGGAACAATCGAACTTCAGTTCTCTTAAGTTTTGCGTGGAATGCGGCATGGCGATGATGGATTTCCCTCGCGCCGGAAGTTCGGCAAGAACCACGGCGTCGTCGTGAACTTGATGTGCGAGGGGAATATAGCCACGGGGAATGACGAAAACCATGCGGCCGATCGTATCGATCGGGCATGGAAATATCAGGTGGTTTTCGGGTCTATCAGGGAATCAAAATCGCCGGCATCTGAATAATCAGAATCCATCTGATTATGCGATCTCGTTCACCGCCATTTTTTGAGTGGCGATAACGCGCTCGGTGCGCATCCGGCGCGCTGGAATCGGCGCCGAGTGGCGCCGCCAGGCTCAAGCCGCCAGCGAACCCAGGTCCCAGCGCGGCTTGACGGTAAAGGCGTAGTCGCGATTGGCCTGCTCGGGCCAGCGCGCGAGGCGCAGCGCGCCGGCCAGCGCGATCATCGCGCCGTTGTCGGTGCACAGCGCGAGATCGGGGTAATGCACCTCGAAACCGCGCTTCTTCGCGGCCGCCGATAAAGCCGTGCGCAGTTGCCGGTTCGCGCCCACGCCGCCGGCCACCACCAGGCGCTTGAGCCGGGTCTGCTTCAGCGCCGCCAGCGATTTCGCGACCAGCACATCCACCGCCGCATCGACGAAACCGCGCGCCAGGTCGGCCTTGGCCGCCTCGAGCGCCTCGCCCGTCGCGCCGCCGGCCTCGATCTTCTTCATCTGCGTGAGCACCGCCGTCTTCAGGCCGCTGAAGCTGAAATCGAGATCGCCCGAATGCAGCATCGGCCGCGGCAGCGCGACCGCGCCGGGCGTGCCGCGCTCGGCCAGCTTCGACACCTCGGGGCCGCCCGGGTAGCCGAGTCCGATCAGCTTGGCGGTCTTGTCGAAGGCTTCGCCGGCCGCGTCGTCGAGCGTTTCGCCGAGCGTCTCGTAGACGCCGACGTCGGTCACGCGCATCAGCTGCGTATGGCCGCCCGACACCAGCAGCGCGACGAACGGAAACGGCGGCGGCGCCTCGACCAGTAGCGGCGAGAGCAGGTGGCCTTCGAGATGATGGATGCCGACCGTGGGCTTGTCCCAGGCCATCGCCAGCGCGTTCGCGATGCTCGCGCCGACCAGCAGCGCGCCCGCGAGGCCGGGCCCTTGCGTGAATGCGATCGCGTCGACTTGCTCGCGCGTCACGCCGCCTTCGGCGAACACCTGCTCGAGCAGCGGCAGCGCGCGGCGGATATGGTCGCGCGAGGCGAGTTCGGGTACCACGCCGCCGTATTCGCGGTGCATCGCGATCTGCGAGTGGAGCGCATGGGAGACGAGGCCGCGCTGCGTGTCGTAGAGCGCGAGGCCGGTTTCGTCGCACGAGCTTTCGATGCCGAGGACAAGCATGGTCGGTGGGGCGGCTGGGCAGCCGGATCAGCATTGGCAACCGGGCAGTATAGCAGTGAGAGGCCGGTCGGCGCCGGGCGCGGCTTGCCGGGCGGTTACAATCCGCGCCATGGAAAATTTCGATATCGCCGTGATCGGCGCGGGGGCGGCCGGCATGATGAGCGCGGCCGTCGCCGGGCAACTGGGGCGCCGCGTGGTGCTGATCGACCATTCGCCGCGCCTGGCCGAGAAGATCCGCATCTCCGGCGGCGGCCGCTGCAATTTCACCAATCTCAACGCGGGGCCGGAGCACTACCTGTCGCAGAACCCGCGTTTCTGCCGATCGGCGCTGGCGCGCTACACGCCGCGCGACTTCCTGGCGCTGCTCACGCGCCACCGCATCACCTGGCACGAGAAGCACAAGGGCCAGTTGTTCTGCGACCAGCTCAGCGAGGGCATCATCGACGTGCTGCGCGCCGAATGCGACGCGGGGCGCATCGCGTGGCGGCGTCCCGTCTCGGTCGAGGCGGTGCGCCATGCCGACGACACCGGCTTCACGCTCGACACCAGCGCCGGCGCGATCAACGCGCGCGCGCTGATCGTCGCCACGGGCGGCCTGTCGATCCCCAAGATCGGCGCCACCGATTTCGCCTACCGGCTGGCCAAGCAGTTCGGCCACAAGCTGATCGACACGCGCCCCGCGCTGGTGCCGCTGACGTTCGCCTCGGCCGACTGGGCGCCGTTCGCGGCGCTCTCGGGCCTGTCGCTGGAGGTGCGCGTGGCGACCGGCGGCAAAAAGGACGGTGCGGAATTCGTCGAGGACCTGCTGCTCACGCATCGCGGCCTGTCCGGCCCCGGCATCCTGCAGATCTCGAGCTACTGGAAGCCGGGCGAGCCGATCCATGTCGACCTGCTGCCGCGCGAGGACGCGAGCGAGGCGCTGCTGGGCGCCAAGTCCGGCTCGAAGCGGCAGATCGGCGCGCTGCTGTCGGAATGGGTGCCGGCGCGGCTGGCCCAGGCCTGGCTCGATACCCAGCGCGTCGCGGCCGACGCGCGCCTGGCCGACCTGCCCGACAAGACGCTGCGCCAGGTCGGCGGCGCGCTGTCGCGCTGGAGCCTGGTGCCCGACGGCACCGAGGGCTACAAGAAGGCCGAGGTGACCAAGGGCGGCGTCGATACGCGCGAGCTGTCCTCGTCGACGATGATGAGCGCGCGCGTTCCGGGACTATTTTTCATCGGCGAATCGGTCGACGTGACCGGCTGGCTCGGCGGCTACAACTTCCAGTGGGCCTGGGCCTCGGGCGTGGCGGCCGGGCAGGCGGCCGCGGAACTGGCTCGCGGCGCTTGACGTGCTAGTGCGTTTGTGCAACGCGTCTGCTATACTCGGAAACCTTTCTTCCGTGGTTTCCCTTTTTCAGTGACGGGTCATGACGATCATTCGCGTTAAAGAAAACGAGCCTTTCGAAGTCGCGATGCGCCGCTTCAAGCGGACGATCGAGAAGAACGGTCTGCTGACCGAACTTCGCGCCCGCGAGTTCTACGAAAAGCCGACGGCCGAGCGCAAGCGCAAGAAGGCAGCCGCGGTGAAGCGGCACTACAAGCGCATCCGCAGCCAGACGCTGCCGAAAAAGCTCTACTGAACGCGGGTCGTCACCCACCCCTCACATCTCAGGCGCCGCAGTTTGGCCAGGCGGCGCGCCGGTAGTCCCACGCAGCGGGCTGTCGATGCCGAATTCGAGCAAACCCGCTTGAGCAAGCTCTCAAGCGGGTTTTTGTGTTGATGCCCGGGCGCTCGGGCATTCCGTATTTTTTCTCTCCGGGTGAAGCAATGAGTTTGAAAGACCAGATCAGCGAAGACATGAAGGCCGCGATGCGCGCGAAGGACAGCGCGCGGCTCGCCACGATCCGCCTGTTGCTGGCCGCGATCAAGCAGCGCGAGGTGGACGAGCGCATCACGATCGACGACGCTGGCGTGGTAGCCGTGGTCGACAAGATGCTCAAGCAGCGCAAGGATTCGATCACCCAGTTCCAGGCCGCCGGCCGCGACGACCTGGTCGCGCAGGAGCAGTCGGAAGTGGCGGTGCTGGTTGCCTATATGCCGGCGCAGCTCTCGGAGGCCGAGGTGGCCGACGCGGTGCAGACCGCGATCGTCGAGGTGGGCGCGGCCGGCCCGCAGGACATGGGCAAGGTGATGGGCGTGCTGAAGGCCAAGCTGGCCGGCAAGGCCGACATGACGGCCGTGTCCGCGAGCGTCAAGGCCGCCCTGTCGAAGTGAGCGTCGGGCGGGCGCCTTGCGGCGTCCGCCGGTTCCTGTCCACGCCTGTATCGTGATTCCGAGTTCCTTTCTCCAGGATCTGCTGAACCGCGTCGATATCGTCGACGTGGTGGGCCGCTTCGTCCAGCTCAAGAAGGGCGGCGCCAATTTCATGGGGCTCTGCCCGTTCCACAACGAGAAGAGCCCGTCGTTCACCGTCAGTCCGACCAAGCAGTTCTATCACTGCTTCGGCTGCGGCGCCCACGGCACCGCGATCGGCTTCCTGATGGAGCATGCCGGGCTCAGCTTCCCCGAGGCCGTGCAGGAGCTCGCGCAGTCGGTCGGCCTGACCGTCCCGCACGAGCCCTCGATGCGCGGCGGAGGCGGGGGCGGCTACGGCGGCGAGGGCAGCTCGCTGCCCGCCGCCTCGAAATCGGTCACCACCGCGCTGACCGACGTGATGCAGACGGCCAGCGACTATTACCGAAAGCAGTTGCGCGGCGCGACCAATGCGATCCAGTACCTGAAGAAGCGCGGCCTGACCGGCGAGATCGCGATGCGCTTCGGGCTCGGTTACGCGCCCGATGGCTGGCAGAACCTCGAGACGGCCTTCGAGGACTACCGCGCCGACACGCTGGTCGACGCGGGCCTGGTGATCGTCAGCGAGAAGACCGACGCGCAGGGCACCGCGCGCCGCTACGATCGCTTCCGCGAGCGGATCATGTTCCCGATCCGCAACGTCAAGGGCAACGTGATCGGCTTCGGCGGCCGCGTGCTCGATTCGGGCGAGCCGAAGTACCTCAACTCGCCCGAGACGCCGCTGTTCAACAAGGGCAGCGAGCTGTACGGGCTGTTCGAGGCGCGCCTCGCGATCCGCGACCAGAAGTACGCGCTGGTGGTGGAGGGCTACATGGACGTGGTGGCGCTCGCCCAGCTCGGTTTCCCGAACGCGGTGGCCACGCTCGGCACGGCCTGCACGCCGATCCACGTGCAGAAGCTGCTCCGGCAGACCGACACGGTGGTGTTCAGCTTCGACGGCGACGCGGCCGGCCGCCGCGCCGCGCGCCGCGCGCTCGAGGCCTGCCTGCCGCACGCGGCCGACAATCGCACGATCCGTTTCCTGTTCCTGCCGACCGAGCACGATCCCGACAGCTACGTGCGCGAATTTGGCGCCGAGGCGTTCTCGGACCAGGTGCGCCGCGCCATGCCGTTGTCGCAGTTCCTGCTCAACGAGGCGATCGGCGGCAAGGAGCTCGACCAGCCGGAAGGGCGCGCCAAGGCGCTGTTCGAGGCGAAGCCGCTGCTGCAGGCCTTGCCGGCCAATGCCTTGCGCGCGCAGATCATGCACATGTTCGCCGATCGCCTGAACATTCCGTTCGAGGAAGTGGCGGGGCTGAGCGACGTCGACGCGCGGATCGCCGCGCCGGCCCGCCAAGCGCCCGCGCGCGCCGACCGGCGCCGCGTGACCGACCACGAGAAGCGCACGCTGCGCAACCTGGTGATGTACCCGCGCATCGTGACCGTGCTCGACGAGGATGATGTTGCGACCCTGCGTGGCCTGCCGAGAAATGGGGAGCTATTCGACGAGGTGCTGGCGATGTCGCGGGAGCTGGGCGATGCGGCCGAATTCCGGCTGTTGTCCGACGTTCTCCGCAATACGACGAACGCCGAAACCTACGACGAAATCTTCCGCGAAATTCTCGACTATGATGAAAACGTCCGGGAGCTGCTGCTGCAAAGCCCCGAGGACGAGGCCGGCCAGGAGGCCGTGCGCGAGCGCGAACGGATCGCGGGGGAGGAACTGAAGGCCGCCGTGCTGAAGATGCGCTACGACGCCTGCAACGACCGGCTGAACCAGTTGTCGCGCCAGTCGACGCATTCTCCAGAGGAATTGACCGAGCTGATGGCGCTCAATCGGGCGCGCACGGACATGAAGGCAAAACTGGGACTGTAAACGCGGAACAACGGGGTAGGCGAGAGGCTTACCCCAACGTGCTATAATACAAGGTTTTCAGCGGTTTGTTTTCTAAGCACAAAGGCGAGATTCGCAATGGCAAAGACGACAGGCGGGAAAAGATCAGTAGGCAAGGGCTCCGACGAGCCGACCGGCAAGGTCACGAAGGCCAGCACTGCATCTTCATCTTCCGCGAAGTCGTTGTCCGGCGCGTCGCCAGTTGGCAGGAAACGCACTGCTGCCGGCACCGCCAAGGCTGCGCCGGCACCGACGGTTCGCGCATCACGGGCCGTCGCGAAGTCCGAATCGCGTACGGCGGCCAAGCCGTCGGCGAAGCGGGCAAGTGCGAATAGCGCAAGGGCAGCGGCTGCCGCCGCGGACGAAACGGCAGTACGCACTACTCAAGCATCCACGGTTCAAGAGGCTGTTGTCCAGCAGCCGCGAGTCGATTTAGCCGGTACGGCGAACTCCATGACGAAAAAGCTGAACGAAGTATCCGTCGATGACGACGCAACCCAGAGCGACGAGCAGCCCGCCGCTGCAGCGGGCAAGGAAAAAACCAAGGCGCGGGATCGTCGCGCGAAGGAAAAGCTGCTGCTGAAGGAAGCGTTCGCGACGAGCCAGCCCGGCACGGCCGAGGAGCTCGAGGAGCGGCGCGTCAAGCTGCGCGCGCTCATCAAGCTGGGCAAGGATCGCGGCTTCCTGACGTACGCGGAAATCAACGATCACCTGCCCGACAACTTCACGGAAACGGAAGCGCTCGAAGGCATCATCGGCACGTTCAACGACATGGGCGTGGCGGTCTACGAGCAGGCGCCGGACGCCGAGACGCTGCTGTTGAACGACAACGCGCCCGCCGCGTCGTCGGACGACGAGGTCGAGGAGGAAGCCGAAGTCGCGCTGTCGACGGTCGATTCCGAATTCGGCCGCACCACCGATCCGGTCCGCATGTACATGCGCGAGATGGGCACGGTGGAGCTGCTCACGCGTGAAGGCGAAATCGAGATCGCGAAGCGCATCGAGGACGGCCTGCGCCACATGGTGATGGCCATCTCGGCATGCCCGACCACGATCGCCGACATCCTGGCGATGGCCGAGCGCGTCGCGAACGACGAAATCCGCATCGACGAGCTGGTCGACGGCCTGAACGATCCGAACGCCGAGGACGCCGACGGTTTCAACGCGAAGGAAGCGGAAGAAGCCGAGCAGGCGGACGAGGACGAGGAGGAAGCCGGCGAGGACGAAGAGGAAGAGGACGACGACGGTGCCGCGCAGGCCACCGCCAACGCCGCCCAGCTCGAAGCGCTCAAGCGCACCTCGCTCGAGAAGTTCGCCCTGATCAGCGAATGGTTCGACAAGATGCGTCGCGCTTTCGAGAAGGAAGGCTACAAGTCGAAGTCCTACCTGAAGGCGCAGGAAACGATCCAGAACGAGCTGATGTCGATCCGCTTCACGGCGCGTACCGTCGAGCGTCTGTGCGACACGCTGCGTGCCCAGGTCGACGAGGTGCGTCAGGTCGAGCGCCAGATCCTGCACATCGTGGTCGACAAGTGCGGCATGCCGCGTTCGGAATTCATCTCGCGCTTCCCGGGTAGCGAAACGGATTTGGCCTGGGCCGAGAAGATCGCCACGGAAAGCCATTCGTACAGCGCCATCCTGCAGCGCAACGTGCCGGCGATCCACGAGCAGCAACAGCGTCTGCTGGATCTGCAGGCGCGCGTGGTGCTGCCGCTCAAGGACCTCAAGGAAACCAACCGCCAGATGGCGGCGGGCGAACTGAAGGCGCGCCAGGCCAAGCGTGAAATGACCGAGGCCAACCTGCGCCTGGTGATCTCGATCGCGAAGAAGTACACCAACCGCGGCCTGCAGTTCCTCGACCTGATCCAGGAAGGCAACATCGGCCTGATGAAGGCGGTGGACAAGTTCGAATACCGTCGCGGCTACAAGTTCTCGACCTACGCGACGTGGTGGATCCGCCAGGCGATCACGCGTTCGATCGCGGACCAGGCACGTACCATCCGGATTCCGGTTCACATGATCGAGACGATCAACAAGATGAACCGGATCTCGCGCCAGATCCTGCAGGAAACCGGCCTCGAGCCGGATCCGGCAACCCTGGCCGAGAAGATGGAGATGCCGGAAGACAAGATCCGCAAGATCATGAAGATCGCGAAGGAACCGATCTCGATGGAAACGCCGATCGGCGACGACGACGATTCCCATCTCGGCGACTTCATCGAGGATTCGAACACGGTCGCCCCGGCCGATGCCGCGCTGCATGCCAGCATGCGCGACGTCGTCAAGGACGTGCTCGATTCGCTGACGCCGCGCGAGGCCAAGGTGCTGCGGATGCGTTTCGGTATCGAGATGAGCACCGATCACACGCTGGAAGAAGTCGGCAAGCAGTTCGACGTCACGCGTGAGCGGATCCGCCAGATCGAGGCCAAGGCGCTGCGCAAGCTGCGTCACCCGAGCCGTTCGGACAAGCTGAAGTCGTTCCTGGAAGGGAACTGATCGGCATCAAGCATGTGGCCGCCGCCGGCCGTGAAGGTCGGCGGCGGTTCTTCTCTCCCCAATTGTTCGGTACAATGCCGTCCCCGAGTGCAGTCTGCCGGGGCGCGCGTCAATGCAGTCTTCCCACTGCGTCAGATCAGGGCCTGTAGCTCAGCGGTTAGAGCAGTCGACTCATAATCGATTGGTCGCGGGTTCGAACCCCGCCGGGCCCACCAAAACTTCCTCAACGGCATCAACGGCTTAGCCCGAACTTCCTTTTCCGGGGAGGAATCGGGGGACGATATGGCCGCTTCCAGCCTTCCCCTCTCGATGTCGTTCTGGCTTCCATCGATCCACTTGGAGTAGGTCGTCAGGAACATCTCGACGCTATGGCCGAGTTGCTTGGCGCAGAAGGCGGGCATCATGCCCGCCATCAGCATCGCCGTGGCGTAACCGTGCCGCATGTGAATAGCTGATCTGCGTCAGGAGTCTCGGGCCAGCCAATCTGGAAACGCGCGTCTTCGAGCAGGATGGGGAGCGCCCGATCTTCGGCATCCACACCGCGATGATGGCCATCAGCCGCCACCTCGGCGACGCGCTGCCGCAATACCCGATCGCCGAACCTCGGGTCACACAACGGATGCTCGCCAGATGGCTGGCGCCCGATCGCCGACCATCACGCCGGCGCTTCGGCGCTCAAGGAAGGTGTCGGCATGCTCGAGTCCCATGCCGGCTTAGCCGCGACAAAGCCCAGAAGCTGGGCGAGCACGCCATCGAGCGGCAGCCCCAGAAACGAATGCACGCCGCCGTGGTGCACGACCTCGATGCTGACCCGATCGCCCGAGATCAGGAATTGATTGAGCAGCACCCAGTGAGGTTGCATGGCCAGATTGCCCAGCTTCGAGGTAGCGTCTTTTTGGGCTACGGCTTGAAAACCCTTCAGGATTTCAGCGTGCCTCGCTTCGGGCTGACCCTCGAGCATCGTGCGTCCGTTTTTCAGCAGCCTGCTGTAGGTTTCGGCCGCTTCGGCCAATTGGATATTGCATTTGAGAAACACCTTGTAGCCGCATGCCAGGAGATGCGCGATCCGCTCGGCCGCCTCGAGGCGTGTCCTGAACGGATAGACGCCGGATGCGCTACCCGGCGGATACACCATCGCCACCCCCTTGTCTCCCGAGATGCCGAGTTTGGGCGCCACCACCATCACGGCATAGGCAACCTTCAACAGGAGCGCGAGCGGCGCCTGTCCCGGCGGCCAGAACGGCAATTGCGGTGGTGTGATGTACATCATCACTTGCGGGTATCCGCATCGCTTGCACCACTCGAACAGATCGGACTCCCGCGTACCTTCGTACTGCGCGAGGTTAGTGGTGGCCTCGAGCGCTCTGGCGGAGTTCCTCAAACTCGCCAGAACGAGAAAATCGGCTTGCGGAATCGAATTTACCTTGACTCGATAATTGCGGATGCTGGGATCGGGTTTGACCTCATAGTCGGCGATTCTACCGGCGCCACTTTCCGCCAGCTCGAGTGCGAATTGGACATACGCATCTGGGCGACTGCGTACGAGTTCCACTGCCAACGAGACGGGACCGCAGAGGCCGGTGCGAGCCTGATTGATACGGTAGGGGTCCAGCACTCTGAGCGTGAGCTGATAGAGCACGACAGTCCGCGTGAGTTGTGGAAATGAGCGAAAAGCCGTGCTCAGCGTGGCGGCGGCTCGAATCAGCTTCAGTGCGAAGCGCTTGGTCGGCTGGGCGACAACGTAGGGATCGAGGAAGTCGAGAAAATCGACCAAGACACTGCCGCCCCCCATTTGCTCGCCCAATGTGAGGGTATCCCCACACTCGGCCAGGATGCTGGACAAGGGCATCCGCGACATGGCCAATGGCTCTGGGCTGGTCACGGGATTGGACAGGCTGATGGAGGCGCGTCTCTGCAATTTTGTCCCGGAGTTCAAGCTCAACGCTTGGCCGAGTGTCTGCTGCTTGCGAGCTTGGGTAATGATGTCGGCAAGTGGCAATATCAATCTCCCAGTGGATGGCATGAACGACGCGTAGCGGATCCTGACAGAACGCGCGGATATGCTGCGCTATTCCATGGTCGTGCAAGATTTTCGGTATTGGCGCACCGTTTGCCGGGCCAGCTATGTGGCATGCGTGAATGTGTCTGGCAAGCCAGTGCCGAGCCAGTAATCCTCCCGTCCAGTAGGTGGGATCAGGAGAGAATTTCCAGCAAAGGGAGTTCTAGGCAATGAAGGAGTCGAAGTTCACGGATAGCCAGGTCATGGATGCGCTCAAGCGAGCGGAGGCTGGCGTGGCGGTGCCGAGATCTGCCGGGAGCTGGGCGTCAGCACGGCGACGTTCTGCAACTGGCGCAGCAAGTACCGAGGGATGGACGTGTCGCTGATGGCGCGGATGAAGGAGCTGGAAGCGGAGAACGCGCGACTGCGCAAGATGTACGTCGGAGAGAAGATCAAGGCGGAGATCGTCGCGCAGGCGCTGGCAAAAAAGACTGAAGCCATCTACCCGCCGCGAGATGGCCAGAGAAGCAGTGGCGAGCCGGGGCGTGTCGATCCGGCTCGCATGCGAGGCATTTGGCGTAAGCCAGACGTGCTACCGCTACGAGCGCCAGGACAGTGCGCTATGAATGGCTGTCGCCGTACTACTGGGAAGACCGGGCGCACGTGCAGCATTTCGCGAGCGAATGGATGTGGCAATACAATCACGAGCGCCCTGACATGGGCCTTGGCGGCATGACACCGAAACAGCAACTCATGGCCGCAGCATAGTCTCTACTTCTGACTCGCGTTAAAAGCGGGGGGATTACCTGGCTTGTCGACGCCACTTCGGTGTTCGATTTCGCCGGTCCGTCCTTTCCATCTTTCATGGAGCACGGCGCCGACCACGAAGAACAGCGTGTGCGCCACCGCGAAGGCCGCGAGGCCACCGGCCGTCAGCACGCGGGAGCCCGCGAAGCCTTCGCCGAGCATGGGCAGTACCATGCCGGCGTTGAGCAGCCAGACGATCGCCGCGGCGAGCACACCCTTGAGGAGTGCTGGGGCGCGCCAGGAGCCCAACAGTAGTCCGTAGGCGATGATCATCGCGATCCCGACAGCCACGTGGAACAACTGTTGGAAAATCCAGGTGCCGGCGATTCCCGGCGTATGTTCATGGCCCGCGAGCGTGAGCAGGAGCTTGAGCAATCCGCCGCGCGCGGTGACGATGCCGACTGCATCCGCGGCGCCGAGCAGGGCCGTATTCAGGAGAATCGCAGGAATGCCGGCGCGCAGGCCGACGCTCAGTTGCGCGCCGATTCCTGATGCGGCGGTCCCGTTCTGGTGAGGTAGGGAAGAAGTCATTTCGTTCCTCTGGATGTCGATCAAGGTGAATTGCTTGACGTCGGGCGAGGCGCGTTTATTCCATGTCGGTGCGCGGGCGCGGACCCGAATGTGCACCGGCGGCAGGTGAACCTCCCCTGGCCGGTGCCCATCTCGTTTCCGCATCGATGGTTGCCGGATGCATTCCGTCAGCCGATCGCGCTCTCGAACTTGCGCCCGTCGACATCGATCAGGCGCAGCCTGGCTGCCTTCGCGAGATCGGCGGCATGTCCGTCTGGAAGTGCCAGTGTGACGAATGCCGCGGCGCCCATCGGGGCACGCAGTCCGAACGGGCCGGGGCCGAACTGGTTGTAGGCGTAATCGTTGGTGAAGGCCGATTTGGGCACGTGCGAGAGTTGATCCGCATCCCATCGAACCAGCGCCTGGCCGTTCGCGTCGAGCACCACGGCTTGCACGATATGCACCGGCGCCTCCGGCGTGCCGGCATCGAGCGTGGCGTGGAATCGCAATCCGCCCGGCGTCAGCGAGACCTGGCTCAGCGTGACATGATGCGCGGTCGGGCTGACCGGGCCGCTGTGAAAAGGCGTCACCACGGAGCCACGATAGTAGCTGTAGGTACTCACGTCGAACACTACCACCACCGCCAGGACGGCCAGCGCGAGCTTGCGCATGCCGTGTTCGCCGAGCGGCAAGGGCAGGGCACCCGAGGCCCAGCGGAACAGTGCGCTTTGCGCGCGTGACGGCCGTTTGCGCAACAACACGTTGTCCAGCGTGTAGGCTCCGCCGCCGCCGAGGAACAGCGTCGCCCCCATGGCGAGATTGCAGGCGGCCATGGTCCATTCATCGATGCAGGTGGCGCCCTGCCAGCCAAACATCAGCATCAGCATCACCGAGAATCCCATCGAAGCCAGCGCTGCCGCGCGCGTGTAGAGTCCGGCCATCAACATCAGCCCGACGATCAGTTCGGCCGCGCTGAACACGATCACGCCGGCATACAGGACCACGAAGTGATGGAGCATGTAGCTGATCACGTGGTCCATGCCGAGCAGCGCGCCGGGCAGTGCCGTCTGGAACTTGTTTGCCATCCAGTGCGTCGCGTTGGGATTGAGCTTGCTCGGCGCGTAGATGAAGCGTCGGGAACCGCCGCCCCAATAGATGAAGCCCTGGATCACGCGCACCGCGATCATCGACAGGGCACTTGCCCGGACGGCGGTCCGGCTCGCGCTTGCGTCCGGCGCTTGCGGCTGGTATTGGGAGGAGGGGAAGGTTGATGGAGTCATCGCTGTGTTGGTGAGATGAAGGGAACGGGTCCGATCGCGCGATGCCGGGCAGGCGGCTGCGGACGAAGGGATACACGCAGCGTATCGATCGTTGCGCGCCAGGAAAAATATCTTGCTGGCATTCGAGCAATGCCTTTTCCTTATCGGATGCGCTCCGCTCGTCAGGCCATGTGTTCAAGTCATGGCAGCGATGCCAAGCTGGTATTTTTCCCGGCGTCTGGCGCTCCGTACACTGCAAGGCACCCGGCACTTCCTTGCAATCGACATGAGCCAACATGAAACGCAAACGGTCCTTTCCATCCGCCACTGGACCGATACGCTCTTCAGCTTCACCTGCACGCGCAGTCCATCATTCAGGTTCGAAAACGGCCAGTTCACGATGGTCGGCCTCGAGGTGGACGGGCGGCCATTGATGCGTGCCTACAGCATCGCCAGCGCAAACTACCAGGAAGATCTCGAGTTCTTCAGCATCAAGGTGCCGGACGGTCCATTGACCTCGCGGCTGCAACACCTTCGCGAGGGCGATCCGGTCTTGATCGGCAAACGACCGAGCGGAACCCTGATTGTCGATAACCTGCTGCCTGGCAGGAACCTGTGGATGCTGTCGACCGGCACCGGACTCGCGCCGTTCCTGAGCGTGATTCGCGATCCTTCCGTGTACGAACGCTTCGATCGGATCGTGCTCACGCACACCTGCCGCCATGCTTGCGAACTCGCGTATCGCGACACCATCACGCAAGCGCTGCCGAACCACGAATGCCTGGGCGAGCTGGTTCGCGAAAAACTCGTCTATTACCCGAGCGTCACACGCGAAGCATTTCAGAATCGCGGACGCATCACCGAGCTGATCGCATCGGGCCGCATTTTCAGCGATCTGGGCTTCGCGCCGTTTTCATCCGGACATGATCGCCTCATGTTGTGCGGTAGCGCGCAGATGCTCAAGGACACCCGGATGCTGTTGGAAGAGCGCGGGCTCGAGGAGGGCAGCCAGTCCTCGCCCGGTCATTTTGTAGTCGAGCGCGCCTTTGTCTCGTGAGGGTGTGGTCACTCCCATCTTTCCCCTGGAGAAAATCGACATGAAGATCATCCATGCAGTCGCCGTGGCGGTTCTGGCCGCCAGCCTCGGGTCGGCCGCGCTCGCGCAACAACCGGACCAAGCGCCGGGCTTCTGGACGACGCCCGCGATTGCCGGCTACGGCCCGATCCACGACTTGCCCGATGCGGCGTTCAGGCCCGACCCGAAGCATTCGTATCGCATCGTGTTCGCGCTCACCCAGGGCACCCCGTCGCCCGACAAGGTGAACCCGGCACTCGACCATGTGGCGCGCACGGTGAACCTCTATGCGGCGGCGGGGGTGCCGCTCTCGCACCTGAAGTTCGTCGCCGTCGCTTATGGCGCGGCCACGCCGAGCATGCTTGACGATGCGCATTATCGCGAGGCCTATGGCATGGCGAACCCGAACCTGCCGTTGATCGCATTGCTGAAGCGAGCCGGCGTGACGGTCGCTGTCTGCGGGCAGGCGGTGGCCGAACATCACTATGCCTACGGCTGGATCGCCACGGACGTGACGCTCGCCTTGTCCGGGCTGACGACCGTCACCACCCTGGAAACCGAGGGTTATGCCCTCATGCCGCTCTGATACTCGATCCCACGGAACCCAAGCATGATGATACGTATTGGCAAGATTCTGGCCGCCTGCCTGGCAGGCGCTCTCGGTACGCTGGCGATGGTACCGGCACATGCATCGGCCGAAGACGAGCCGGCAAGTCCCGTCGCCGCGTCGTTCAGCGTGTCGCCGCCGTGGCAACACGGGGCGAACGACGATATCGACATGGCACGCCGGGGCCTTTCCTTCACCGAGCCGGACGCGGACAATCTCGCCGACTTCCACGGCGATCCGCTCGCTGCGCAGTTGTCGCTCTACGTGGGCGGCAATTATTTCTTCGCGATGGCGCCCTTGGTACAGGCATTCGAGCGCAGCTATCCGCAGTATCGCGGGCATGTCTACTGGGAGACGCTGCCTCCGGGGCTGCTGGTTCGGCAGATGGAGGCGGGCGGTACCGTGACGGTGGGCAACATGACCTGGACGGTGAAACCCGACGTCTACCTGGCCGGCCTGAAAGCCGTTCAAAAGCAAATCGACGCAGGAAGCCTGGTGGCGCCCGCCGTGCCTTACGTCACCAACACGCTGACGATCATGGTGCCCAGTGGCAATCCCGACCATATCGACGGGCTCGCCGACCTCGGCCGGAGCAAACTGATGCTGGCCATGCCGAATCCGGCATTCGAGGGAATCGCGCGACAGGTGAAAGCCTCGCTCGCGAAGGTCGGTGGCGATGCACTGGTGCGCGAGGTGTATGACGCCAAGGTGACCGACGGCACGACGTTGCTGACGCATATCCATCATCGCCAGACGCCGCTTTGGATCATGCAGGGCAAGGTGCGGGCCGGCGTGACCTGGCAGTCCGAAGCGGTGTTCCAGGAGCAGGTTGGCCATCCGATCAGCCACGTCGACATACCCGCGGCCGACAACACCACCGCCGTCTACGCGGCGGGCATGGCCGCGCACGCGCCGCATCCGCAAGCAGCCCGGCGCTGGCTCGATTTCATTCGATCGCCGCAGGCGCTGGCCATCTTCGAACGTTACGGATTCAAACCCTACATGGGCGGGGCGAGTTGAGCGCCGGTATGGCACATCACTTTGGTTGAGTCCGCAACCAGGCGGGATCGCCCATTTTTTGGGGCGACCGCCTATGGAGCCAGGCATGTATCAGTACGACCAGTACGACCAGACGATCGTCGACGAACGCGTCGCGCAGTACCGCGACCAGGTGCGTCGCCGGCTGTCGGGCGAATTGAGCGAAGAAGAGTTCCGCCCGCTGCGCCTGCAGA
>NZ_VWWK01000444.1:0-1046 GCF_011753035.1 Burkholderia sp. Ax-1720
GCCGCCGCGGCCGCGAAGGCGCGCTCCAGGTCCGCCTCGGATTCCTCTTCCTCCTCGTGCGCGGCCGGCTGCACCGCCGCCGGGGCGGGTGCCGGGGCGGGCGCCGCGGCCTGGCCCAGCGCGCCCTGCAGCAGCGCCTCGAGCTTGGCGCAGATCGCCGCGGCGGCGGCCGCGTCGGGCTCGGCGCTGGCGCGGTAGTCGGCCAGTTGCTCCGAGAGCACGTCCTTGGTTTCCAGGAACGCGTCGATCATCGGCACCGTCAGCGCGATCTCGTGATTGCGCGCGCGATCGAGCAGCGATTCGAGGATGTGGGTGGTATCGGTCAGCGCCGCGAAGCCGAAGGTGGCCGCGCCGCCCTTGATCGAATGCGCGGCGCGGAAGATCGCGGCCAGGTCCTCCGGATCCGGCGAGCCGGCGTCGAGACCGAGCAGCAACTGCTCCATCTGCGCGAGCAGCTCGTCGGCCTCGTCGAAGAACGTCTGGTAGAACTGGGTGATGTCGAGAGTCATGCCGGATCCACGTCGTATCGTCGGTTGGCGTCGTATTGGGGTCGTCGGCCCTGGTCCGGGGCCGGTCGCGTGCGCGCGACTACGGGTGGCTCGGCGCCGCCAGCGCGGCCACCAGGTCCAGCAGCGTTTCCGGGTCGAGCGGCTTCTCGATCCAGCCGGTGGCGCCCGCCTCGCGCGCCGCCGACTTGAAGTCCTCGCCGCTCTCGGTGGTCAGCACCAGGATCGGCGTCGCCGCGTAGGCGCCGCGCGCGCGCAGCGTGCGGATCACGTCCAGGCCGTTCTTGCCCGGCATGTGGTGATCGGTCACGACCAGGTCGAAGGCGATCGCGGCGGCCAGCTCGAGCGCGATCTCGCCGTCGGCGGCCACGTGCACGTCGTAGCCGGCGTCGGCCAGCGTCGCCTGCAGCAGGGCGCGCATGGTCGCGGAATCGTCGATGGCGAGGATGGAGCGGATCATGTCGTTCGGTCCCGAAATCACGTCATTCACATCACAAGGCGCCGCGCGCGGGCGCGAGAGCCGGTGCCGCCGGCGCGGCG
>NZ_VWWK01000445.1:0-1018 GCF_011753035.1 Burkholderia sp. Ax-1720
GTCACCGGAGGAAGCCGCATCGGCCGACGAGGCCGCGAGCGGCTGCGACTCGACCGGCGGCGAGCTGATCGGGCCGCCCACCACCGGCTGCTCGGCGGCCTGGGCGACGGCCGTGGTGTGCAGCGCCTGCGGCCGGACCTGCTGCGTCAGGTGCCAGGGTTCGCGCGCCCCGGCGGCCGGCGGCGGCCCGAACAGCCCCTGGATCGCGGCCAGCGCGACCAGGTTCGCCACCAGCAGTATCGCGATGAGCCAACGTAGCATCGTCGAACCTCTCCCTCGAAAGTCAGTCGTCCGCGCGCCCGGCGATGGCCGGCACGCCCCATTCCATCCTCAATCCTGCGCCGCGTCGTGCGCGATGCGTGCCAGCCCCGACAGCACCAGCGTGTCGTGCCGCGTGTAGGGCACCGTCAGCACCTGCGCGACGGCATCGGCGGCACCGCCCGACAATACCAGCCGCACCGGCCGCGTGCCCTCGGCCGAGCGCTCGCGCCAGGCGCGCTCGACCAGCCCGGCCTGCGCCTGCAGGCAGCCGGCCGACAGCGAATGCGCGGTGTCGGTGGCGAACGGGATGCGCCCCGCGGCCTGGTCGAGTTCGTCGACCAGGCGCCGCGCCGTGTCGGTGGTGAGCGTCGGCAACTGCGCCGTGTGCGTGCCGAGCGAGCGCATCATCAGCGCCCAGCCCGGCGCGATCAGGCCGCCGACGAAGCGGCCGTCGGCCTCCAGCGATTCGAGCGTGGTGGCGGTGCCGAAGGTGGCGATCAGCAGGGCCTCGCCGGGGAAGGCGGCGCGCGCGCCGATCAGCCCGCACCAGCGATCGCTGCCGAGCTGCGAGGGCTGCCCGTAACCGTTGCTGACGCCGCATTGTGCCGCGCGCGCGGTGACGATGCGGCACGGCAGTCCCGGCCAGCGCGCCTCGACCAGGGCCTCGATGCGGGCGGCGACATCCGCGCCGGCCACGTTCGAGATCCAGGCGCCGCGCGGCGCGGGCCGGCCCGGCCAGGCGGGGATCGCGGCGGCC
>NZ_VWWK01000446.1:0-1002 GCF_011753035.1 Burkholderia sp. Ax-1720
CCCTACACTACGCTCTTCCGATCTACCGCGCGCGCGGGGCCGCCGCGCGGCGCGGCCAAGGGCAGCGCCGGCTTGCCGCGGCGCATGGCGCGTTCGACGAAATCGACCAGCCGCTGCCATTGCAGGCGGCCGGCGTTCAGGAGGGCGTGAGGATCGTTCATCGGGAATCTTTCACGGAGCTTCGAGCCGCACGATCACGGCGGAGATGTTGTCGCGCGCGCGGCGCGACATCGACAGTTCGAACAGGCGATCGACGCGCTGCCGGGGCGTGGCCGGCTCGCCGAACAGCACGGCGAGCTCCTCGTCGCCGAGTTCCTTGTTGACCCCGTCCGAGCAGAGCAGGAATTCGGTACCGGCCCGGCTGCCGGCCACGGCCCAGTCGAGGAACAGCACGTCCTCCACGCCGACCGCGCGCGTCAGCACGCCGGCGCCGGCCGAGGGCGGCGCCGGCAGGCCGCGTACATGGGTGATGTCGACCGGCTGGCCATGCACGTGGTCGCGCGTGAGCTGGGCGAAGCCGCCTTGCTCGCCGACGTAGACGCGGCTGTCGCCGACCCAGCCGCACAGCACGAAGGCCGGATCGTGGATCAGCAGCGCGACGGTCGAGCCGATCACGTCGACCTGCCGCGCGAGCGCCTCGGCGCGCAGCTCGAGATTGACCTGCTGCAGCGCCTCCTCGACCGCGATCGCGAATTCATGAACATCGCCGTCGCGGGTCAGCGCGCCGAGCCGCTCGACGATCAGCGCGCTGGCGTAGTCGCCCGCCGCGTGGCCGCCCAGGCCGTCGGCCACCACCCACAGGCCGAGGTCGTCGCGCACCAGGATCGCGTCCTCGTTGCGGCGGCGCACCTTGCCGGTCTCGGTATGGCCGGCGGAAACATAGGAATGGGTCATGCCTGCACCTCCACTACCGCGAGCGGCCAGCCGGCCGAGGCACTGGCGAGGCCGGCGTGCGCGGCCAGCGCCTCGCGCGCCGCCTCGCAGCCCGGCAGCGCCAGCGCG
>NZ_VWWK01000447.1:0-921 GCF_011753035.1 Burkholderia sp. Ax-1720
TCCGAGCGCGGCCGGCGGCTGGCCCGCCGCCTGCCACAGCGCCACGGCGGCCAGCGGCGGCGCGAGCAGCATGACGAGCGCGACGCCCCAGGCGCGGCGGCTGGCCAGCAGCAGCACGCAGAGCAGCACGGCGGCCGCGCAGGCGGGCAGCATCGAGCCCTTCACCAGCGGCAGCAGGCCGAACGGCGCGAACATCAGCAGCGCGGCAAGCAGCGTGCGCCAGCCCGCGCCGGGCTCGCGCGCCCCGTCGAGCGCGCGGCAATGGCGATACCAGGCCGCCGAAACCAGCAACGGATAACCGAGCAGCAGCACGTCGCGCGACAGCGCGCCGGCGATCATCAGCGCCAGCAGCAGCGGCAGCACGCGGCCGGCGCCGCGCGTGAGCGCCAGCGTCGCGCTCGCGTAGCCGAGCAGGAACACCGCGCTGGCGGCCAGCACCAGGCCGTCGGTGGCGGGATGGAACACGCGCGTGAACACGCCCGCATACGGCCCGAGCGTGAAGACGATGTCGCGGCCGAATACCAGGCCCTGCGCCAGCGCCTGGTTCAGCGCGGCCATCCACGACGGGTCGAGCCCCTCGCCCGGCATCGCCGGCAGCCACGGCAGGATCACCGCGGCCAGGGCCAGCACCGCCAGCCACCGACAGGCCAGCGCCAGGCCGCCCCGGGCAGCCACGTCCTGCTCCTGCTCCCGCACCTGCGTGATGCCGCCCGGCGCGGCGGCCGCGGCGGCCCCGGCCGAGGCCGGCATGGTCAGATCATGCTTGTCGCTCACCTGCTCTCTCCCTCGTCGTCGATCGGCGCCGGTCGCCTGCTGGCGGCCCCGGCCATGCCGTCGTGCTTGTCTCGATACCGGCGCGCATGCCGGCCTCGGTCGTGTTTCAGTGCGCCGTCGCGGCGGCCGGCATCGCCGCTCGCGGGA
>NZ_VWWK01000448.1:0-974 GCF_011753035.1 Burkholderia sp. Ax-1720
GACCTCTGGCAGGCGATCCAGCAGGAAAACCAGCGCCAGGAAGATCACATCGAGCTGATCGCCTCCGAGAACTACACGAGCCCGGCCGTGATGGCCGCGCAGGGCTCGCAACTGACCAACAAGTACGCCGAGGGCTATCCCGGCAAGCGCTACTACGGCGGCTGCGAATACGTCGACGTGGTGGAGCAGCTGGCGATCGATCGCGTCAAGGCGCTGTTCGGCGCCGAGGCCGCGAACGTGCAGCCGAACTCGGGTTCGCAGGCGAACCAGGGCGTGTTCTTCGCGATGCTCAAGCCGGGCGACACCATCATGGGCATGAGCCTGGCGCATGGCGGCCACCTCACGCACGGCTCGCCGGTGAATATGTCGGGCAAGTGGTTCAACGTCGTGAGCTACGGCCTGAACGAAGGCGAGGACATCGACTACGAAGCGGCCGAGAAGCTGGCGCAGGAGCACAAGCCGAAGATGATCGTGGCGGGCGCCTCGGCGTTCGCGCTGAAGATCGACTTCGAGCGCCTGGCGAAGATCGCCAAGGCGGTGGGCGCCTACCTGATGGTGGACATGGCGCACTACGCGGGGCTGATCGCGGCGGGCGTGTACCCGAACCCGGTGCCGCACGCGGACTTCGTGACGACCACCACGCACAAGAGCCTGCGCGGCCCGCGCGGCGGCGTGATCCTGATGAAGGCCGAGTACGAGAAGCCGATCAACTCGGCGATCTTCCCGGGGATCCAGGGCGGCCCGCTGATGCACGTGATCGCGGCCAAGGCGGTGGCGTTCAAGGAAGCGGCCTCGCCGGAGTTCAAGACCTACCAGCAGCAGGTGGTGGAGAACGCGCGGGTGCTGGCGGAGACGCTGGTCAAGCGCGGGCTGCGCATCGTGTCGGGCCGCACGGAAAGCCACGTGATGCTGGTGGACCTGCAGGCCAAGAAGATCACGGGCAAGGCGGCGGAAGCGGCGCTGGGCGCGGCGCA
>NZ_VWWK01000449.1:0-969 GCF_011753035.1 Burkholderia sp. Ax-1720
CGAACGGCAGTTGCCAGTCGTGCTCGGTGTTGTCGTAGTTGTTGTAGTGGTATTGCCCCGAATAGGAGACCGTCACGCCCGGCAGTTTCTGGCCGGACGCCGCCCAACCGTCGGCGTCGTAGCGGGCCGGCATCTTGATGTCGCCGACCGCCGCGATGTTGCTCCAGTAGTTTTGCAGCGTGCCGACCGACGACGCATCGATCTTGCCGCCCGACACGATCTGGGCGGCTGGGCTGAGGTCCGTCACAGTCGTCGCCGTCGCGCTGTCCGCGTAGTAGGTCGTGAACTGATAAACGCTGTTCCACTGACCGCCGTGAGGCGGCTCGGTATAGACCCCACCGATGCTGTCCGGATCCTTCACGCGAATCTGTCCCGTTCGACCGTTGATCGGAACGCCGAACTGCGCGAGCGATGCCGGGTCGATCTGGCTGGTGGACGTCTTCATCACGCGGCGCGTGCTCGTTACCTTATCCGCGTGCAATTCCATGTCGCCGTCGGACTGGATCAGAGCCGACACGTTATTGACGAGCGCGGCGTTCGTATAGCTGCCACTCGCGTCCTTGCCGCCCGCCAGCACGACCTTGCCCATGCCGAAGATGGCTGTCGTCGGCATCGAGTCGGTCGCGGTCGTGTCGTCGCGGTTTTCGATGTCGCGCGCGAGGATGTCGAGCGTGCCGTTGCTGTCCGACGCCCCGATCAGCGCGGTCGGCCCGAGGTTGGAGATCGTACTGGCCGACAGCGACTGCCGAGCGTAAGTCGTACCGCTGTTCTGTATCCCGTCTGCAGCCGACAGCGCGAGGTTGCCGCTCGCCGTCGTCTTGCCCGTGAGCACCAAACGGCCGTTCGATTGCAGCGTCAGATCGCCTGCCTGCGCCGCGATCGTCCCTGCGTTCGCGACACCGACGCCTGCCGAGTTGCCCACCAAAAACACCCTGTTGGCATACATGCCGCCCAACTGGGCCACATCGA
>NZ_VWWK01000450.1:0-943 GCF_011753035.1 Burkholderia sp. Ax-1720
AGGTCGATGGCGCGGCGCTGCCGCACGCGGTGCCGGTCGCGCAGCTCGCGCTGCGCGCGTTTCGCGCCGGCTGCGTGGTGCCGGCCGACCAGGCCGCGCCCGAATACGTGCGCAACAAGGTCGCGCAGACCACCGCCGAGCGGCTCGCCGAGCGTGCCGCCCGGGAGGGCGGCCGATGAGCGGCGTGCTGATGACCGACCGTTATCTGGCGCCGATGACGGATGCCGACCTCGACGAGGTGGTCGAGATCGAGAAGGCCGCCTATGAATTCCCGTGGTCGCGCGGCAACTTCGAGGATTCGCTGCGCAACGGCTATTTCGGCGTCTGCATGCGGCACGTGACGGGCACCCTGGTCGGCTATTGCGTGCTGATGCCGGTGGTCGACGAGATGCACCTGCTCAATCTGTGCGTGGCGCCCGCCGCGCAGCATGCCGGCTGCGGGCTCGCGCTGCTGCGCGAGGCGACGCGCATCGCGCGCGCCGAGCGGCTCGACGGCATGCTGCTCGAGGTGCGACCGTCCAATCCGCGTGCGATCCGGCTCTACGAACGCTTCGGCTTCGAGGTGGTCGGGCGCCGCAAGAACTATTACCCGGCGAAGCACCGCACGCGCGAGGACGCGATCGTGATGCGGCTGTCGCTCGATATTCAGGGAGGCACGCATGAGCTGGCTTGACTCGGCGCTCGACGAGATGGGGCTCGGGCCGCGCTGGGTGCGGCGCGGGCAGGGGACGGCGCCGGCCGTGGCAGGCGAGGGCGAGGTGCAGGCCGGCGCCCCCGTGGCGGCGCGCCCGGAGGCGCTCGACGATCGACCCATCCTGGCTGGCTCGCCGACGGCGAGGGCCGATGAGAGGCTGCCTCAGGCAGCCGCGCGCGAGGAACGCGCCGCGCCTGAATTCGTCAGCGAGCCGCTTCGCCCGGCGCCCGGCGCGAAGCGTCCGTCCGA
>NZ_VWWK01000451.1:0-875 GCF_011753035.1 Burkholderia sp. Ax-1720
TGCCGACGCGTTGGCCGCGCAACTGGCGCGGCATGCCGGCGCCGCGCCGCTGTTGCCGCTCGGCCTGCGCCATCCCGATCATCGGCGTGTCGCGGCGGCCTGGCTCGCGCTGCTGCGCGCGGGACGGATCGGCGCCTGCCTGGTCTACGAGGAGGCGATCCATCGCGCCGCGCCCGACGAAACGCGGCGGCGCCTGGCCGAGCTGGAGCGCGCCGGCCTGGAGATCACGCCGCTTGGCGTCGACTGGTGCCCCGATCGTGAGGCGAGGCGCGCGCGTGGCATCAAGCGGCGCGCGGTGGCGGCCTATGCGAGCCAGTTGCGCGCGTTCGGCGGGGCGCCGCTGGTCGATCTCGAGCAGCCCGAGCGCTACTGGCGCATGGAATGGCGCGGCGCGACGCGCTGCACGACTTGAAGAGGATCCCGCATCGAGGCGCGCGTTGCCGGATTCTCGCGGCCGCGCATTGGTTCGCCGCGAGGCGAAGCATGCCGCGGTCGTCGCGGCGGCCCGCCGGCGCGCGGCCCTAGCGATCCGCGGCATCGCCCCGGCGCTGCTCGCGCCGCGCCAGGCTGGCCGGCTCCTCGCTCCACACGTCGAGCAGGAAATCGGCATCGTCGATATGCGCCACCACCTCCAGCGCGGCGCGGCGCGCGGCCTGCGCGAAGCGCGCGTGCACCGCGCCGCCGCCGATGCGCATGTCATCGGCGCCATGTCGCCAGTGGCAGCACGCCAGCGTGCCGTCGTGCTCCAGCGAGGCGCAGGCCAGGCGCGCCAGCGCCGCGCAAGCCGGCTCGTCGAGGTAGTAGCCGAATTCGCTGATCACGATCAGGTCGAAGCGCGCCTCGGGCCAGTCGTCCGGCATCGCGCGCGTCTCCAC
>NZ_VWWK01000452.1:0-869 GCF_011753035.1 Burkholderia sp. Ax-1720
TCGGCCGATGCGCCGCGTGCCGCGCCGACGCGGTCCGAACCTGTCGCCGTCCTGCAGGGAGTCGATGCCCTTGAAGCCATTCCGGCGTGCCCCGCGGCGCGCCCTTCCGCCGCCGCGGCCACGCGAACGGCCGCCGAACCGGGAGCGCGCGACGTGAGCGAACGCGATCCCGACGCGGAACTCGTCGAGCGGGTCGGCCGGCGCGATCCCGGCGCCGCGCGCGCGCTGGTGGCGCGCAAGCTGCCGCGCCTGCTCGCGCTCGCCACGCGCCTGCTGGGCGACCGCATGGAAGCCGAGGACGTGGCGCAGGAAGCCTTCATCCGGATCTGGAAACAGGCGCCGCGCTGGAAGTCCGGCGAGGCGCGCTTCGATACCTGGCTGCACCGCGTGGCGCTCAACCTTTGTTATGACCGGCTGCGCGGACGTCGCGAGGAGCCGGCCGAGGAACTGCCCGAGCAGATGGACCCGCAACCGCGCGGCGAGCAACGGCTCGAGGCGCTCGAGCGCGACGCGCGCGTGCGCCGGGCGCTGGAGGCGCTGCCGGCCCGGCAGCGGGAAGCGCTCGTGCTCCATTACTATCAGGAATTGTCGAACATCGAGGCGGCCGGCCTGATGGGCATCACGGTGGACGCGCTGGAGAGCCTGCTCTCGCGCGCCCGGCGCAATCTGCGCGCGCAACTGGCCGGCGACGGCCGCAGCGAGGAAATCTGATGACACCCGAACGATTCCGCAACATCGTCGAGGCCTATGGCGCGGACCCGCGCCGCTGGCCCGATGCCGAACGCGACGCCGCGCGCGACTGGGCCGGCGCCCATCGCGAGCAGGCCGGCGCGCTGCTGGCCGAGGCCGCCGAGCTCGACGGCTGGCTC
>NZ_VWWK01000453.1:0-922 GCF_011753035.1 Burkholderia sp. Ax-1720
GGCTTACTGCGCGCCGAGCTTCTTGATCAGCACATCGAGCTCGGCCAGTTCGGCTTCGTTCAGGTCCGTCAGCGGGGCGCGCACCGGGCCCGCGTCGTGGCCGACCAGCTTGGCGCCGGCCTTCACGATGCTGACCGCGTAACCCGCGCGGCGGTTGCGGATCTTCAGGTAGGGCAGGAAGAACTCGTCGATCAGCTTGCCGACGGTGGCGTGATCGTCGGCGGCGATCGCGCGGTAGAAGTCCATCGCCGTCTTCGGGATGAAGTTGAACACCGCCGACGAATAGACCGGCACGCCCAGCGCCTTGTAGGCCGCGGCATAGACTTCCGCGGTCGGCAGCCCGCCCAGGTAGGCGAAGCGATCGCCCAGGCGACGGCGAATGGTCACCATCGACTCGATCTCGCCCACGCCGTCCTTGAAGCCGATCAGGTTCGGGCAACGCTCGGCCAGGCGCTCGAGCATGTCGGCGTTGAGCTTGGAATTGGCGCGGTTGTAGATGATCACGCCGATGTCCGGCACGGCCTTGCAGACCTGCTCGGCGTGATCGGCGATGCCTTCCTGCGAGGCTTCGGTCAGGTAATGCGGCATCAGCAGCACGCCGTTGGCGCCCAGGCGCTGCGCTTCCTTGGCGTATTCGATCGCCACGCGGGTGGGGCCGCCGGCGCCGGCCAGGATCGGCACCTTGCCCTTGCAGGTTTCGGCGGCGGTGCGCACCACGTTCGAGTAGTCGTCGCGGGTCAGCGAGAAGAACTCGCCCGTGCCGCCGGCCACGAACAGCGCCGAGGCGCCGTAGGGGGCGAGCCATTCGAGGCGCTCGACATAGGTGCTCGGGCGGAAGTTGCCCTCGGCGTCGAAGTCGGTGACGGGGAAGGACAGCAGGCCTTCCGAGATGATCTGCTTGAGTTCCTGAGGCGTGGTCATG
>NZ_VWWK01000044.1:0-46337 GCF_011753035.1 Burkholderia sp. Ax-1720
GGCGGTGCAGCGCCGCGCCGCGACCCCCGACGAGATGGTGTGAACGGCCGCGCGCGCCCGCTCAGGCGCTGGTGCGCGGTGTCCAGCCCAGCTCGCGCCGGGCTTTCCGGTTGGAGACCTGCTCGTTGTCGTCGACGATGTTGAAGATGCCCGTCGCGTTGCCGCGCAGCGCCAGCAGCGCGGCGCGCGCCGCGTCCTCGACATGCACGGCCGGCGCGCCCGGCGCCGTGTCGGCGCCGGTATCGGGGCCGTACAGGCGCCCGTAGCGCAGCACCGTGCCGCGCAGCGGCGAGGTGGCCAGCACCGCATGTTCCAGGGCGACCACGCCGCCCACCGAGATGCGCCGCGCGCCTTCGGCGTCGGTGTCGAGCGGCTGCTCCTCGCGATACGGCTGCTCGCCCGGCGCGTAGGCCCAGGCGATGCTCTGCGCCACCATGCGGCGGCAGCCGGCCGTCAGCGCGGCCAGCACCAGGTTGAAGCTGCCCTGGCTGCGGATCCGCGCGTTGTCGACCACCGCCTGCGCCATGCGCGCCGGATCGAGATCGCGCGGCAGGTCGGTCAGCTGGTGGATCACCGCGTCGGGGGCGATGCGGCCCAGTTCGCGCGTGAGCGCGTCGACGTCGAACACGTCGACCACCACCGGCCGCGCGCCGAGGCTTTCCAGTTGCGCCGCGCGCTCGGCCCGGCGGGTGGCGCCATGCACCTCGTAGCCGGCCTCGACCAGCAGCGGCACCAGCACACGGCCGATCACGCCGGAGGCGCCGGCGACGAACAGTCTTTCACTCATGAGGGGACTCCCGAACGGTTGCCGGCCGCCGCCGGGATCGGGCGCGAAGCGCGCGAGGCGGCGAACCATCGGGACTAGCGTAAGGGCGGGCATGGCCTGTGCGATAGAGCCAATTTCGATCGAAACGGGCAGGACATGGTCCATGACGCGAAACCCGCCTTCGTGCTTCGTTGCACGCGCGGGAGCGATGTGCCAACCTTGACGGCCGGATCACGCGGCGCCCGGCGCCGCCCCTCAGGAGTGCACCGAATGCGCAATTCATGCCGGATCGAGACCAAGCTGCCGCAAAGCGGCATTTCCGTCTTTTCCAGCATCGCGGAGCTGGCCGCGAAACACGATGCCGTGAACCTCTGGCAGGGCGCGCCCTCGTTCCCGACCGACCCGGCGCTGCTCGCCATGGCCGGGCGCGCCATGCAGGCCGGCTTCAACCAGTACGCGCCGATGGCCGGCTATCCGCCGCTCAAGGCGGCGCTGGCCGAGAAGACCGAGCGGCTGCACGGCGCGCGTTATCGGGCCGACAGCGAGATCACCGTGACCGCCGGCGCGAGCGAGGCGATCTACGCCGCCATCACGGCGCTGGTGCATGCCGGCGACGAGGTGATCTTCTTCGAGCCCGCCTTCGAGGTCTACGAGCCTTCGATTCGCCTGCAGGGCGCCACCCCGGTGGCGATCGGCATCCACCTGGATACGCTCGCGATCGACTGGGACGAAGTGGCCGCCGCGATCACGCCGCGCACGCGGATGATCATCGTGAACACGCCGCACAACCCGACCGGCGCGCTGTTCGGCGCCGAGGACATCGCGCGGCTGATCGCGCTCACGCGCGACACCGACATCGTGATCCTGTCGGACGAGGTGTACGAGCACATGGTGTATGACGGACGCGAGCACCTGAGCCTGGCGCGCTACCCGGAGCTGGCCGAGCGCAGCGTGATCGCGCTCTCGCTGGGCAAGACCTATCACGCCACGGGCTGGCGCGTCGGGTATTGCCTGGCGCCCGCCGAGCTGAGCACCGAGATCCGCAAGGTGCACCAGTACGTGGTGTTCTCGGCACCGGCGCCGTTGCAGGCCGCGCTGGCCGAGCGGCTGGCCGAGCCGCGCAGCTATCTCGACCTGGCTGCCTTCTACCAGGCCAAGCGCGATCGGCTGGCGGCCGCGATGGCCGGCTCGCGGCTGGAACTGCTGCCTTGCGGCGGCAGCTTCTTCATGCTGGCGCGCTTCGATCATTTCTCCGAACTCGGCGACCAGGACTTCGTGTTCGAGCTGCTGCAGAAGCACGGCGTGGGCGCGATCCCGCTGGCCAGCTTCTACCAGGACCGGCGCGATACCGGCATCATTCGCCTGAGCTTCTGCAAGGACGACGCCACGCTCGACGAGGGCGGGCGCCGGCTCGCGGCGGTCTAGCCCCCATCATGGCGACGCGCCGCCCGGCGCTGCGTCAGCAGTTCATCAGGATCTTGCCGATCGCGTTGCGGCTTTCCAGGAAGCGATGCGCCTCGCCGCCTTCCGACAAGGCGTAGCGCGCGGCGATCACCGGGCGCACCTCGCCCGCGCGTATCTGCGCGAACAGCTCGGCGGCGCGCTCGCGACGGATCTCGGCGCTGGTCAGCACGTTCCATAGATCGCCGCCCGTCAGCGTCAGCGAGCGGTCCATCAGCAGGCGCGGATCGACCGGATCCGGGTCGCCCGCCGCCATCCCGTAGAACACCACCGTGCCGCCGATGCGCGCGGCCGCCAGGCTCGCGCCCAGCGTGCGGCCGACCGAGTCGTAGACCACGTCGGCACCGCGCCCGTCGCCCAGCGTGGCGAGTGCGGCCGGCCAGTCGTCGTAGCCGGCCACCACGTCGGCGCCGGCCTCGAGCACGGCCTGGCGTCGCGCGCCGCTCGAGGCGATGCCGAGCACCGTGGCGCCCAGGCACTTCAGCATCTGCGTCAGCAACAGGCCCACGCCGCCCGCCGCCGCGTGGACCACGGCCAGGTGGCCGCTCGCGACGCGGAAGCTGTCGCGCACCAGGTATTGCGCGGTCAGGCCCTGCAGCAGCGTGGCCGCCGCGATCTCGGCGCCGATGTCCTCGGGCAGCGGGATCAGGCGATCCACGTCGACCGCCACCAGTTCGGCGTTGGCATAAGGCATGTCGGCGAAACCGACGCGCGTGCCGCGCGGGAAACGCGTATCGCCCGCGGCGGCCGCTTCGATCACGCCCGCGCCTTCGTAGCCGAGGATCCAGGGCGCGCTGCCGCTCAGGTGGTAGTTGCCGTTGCGGCGATAGACGTCGGCGAAGTTCAGGCCGACGCTCTCGATGCGCACCAGCGCCTGGCCCGGCCCCGGCACGGGATCGGGACGCTCGCCCCACTGCAGGACTTCGGGGCCGCCGAATCGGTCGAAAAACAATGCGTGCATGGATGCGCCTCGTGGACGATGGACGGGCTGCGCGCCCGGCTGATGGAAACGGGTGCCGTCGTGCGGCTGCGAGAGCGTAGCGCATCGGCACGGTAGCGTCGATGCGCGCGGCACCGCGATGGTGCGCACGCGCACCATCGCGGGAGCGGCCCGGGGCGGCGGCGCTTGCGTGCTGGCGCCCGGCGGGCGGGTCGCTGGATAGGCGGCTTGGCAATTTCCCTTGTGGATACAAGAGCCTGGCGATGACCATATTCACCATCTGGGTAAATTGGTCTGGTGTTTGCTTGGAAACGACGGAAACAGCAGAAACAACAAGCAAGGCAACCGCATTACCTACGGGCGACACCACCATGGCCAATCCACGCGCAATCGTCGACCTGACGCACGAAGTCAGGCGCCTCGCCACCGGCAAGATCGGCGACATCAACGACATCAATCGCGAAACCACCTTCCTCGCGCTCAACGCGCTGATCGAGGCGGCGCGCGCCGGCGAGGCCGGCAAGGGGTTCGCCGTGGTGGCCAACCAGGTGAAGCATGTCTCGAAGCGGATCGGCGAGATCACCGACATCCTCAACAAGGAACTGGCCGGTTCGCTGACGCGGCTGACCGAGCTCGGCGACAGCATGATCGATCGCATGCACGCGCACGACGGGCAGCGTTGTGCCGATCTCGCGCTGAACATGATCGATATCGTCGACCGCAACCTCTATGAACGCTCCTGCGACGTGCGCTGGTGGGCCACCGATTCGGCGGTGGTGGATTGCGTGACCTACGACAGCGAGGAGATGAGCCGGCACGCGAGCGAGCGGCTGTCGGTGATCCTCGACAGTTATACGGTCTACAAGGATCTGTGGGTGGTGGACGCGCAAGGCACGGTGATCGCCAGCGGGCGCGGCGAGACGTATCCGGTGGTCGGGCAGCAGGTGGGCGGCGCGAAGTGGTTCGAGGCGGCGCTGGCCACCGGCAGCGGGGCCGATTACGTGGCGTTCGACGTGGAGGCCCTGCCGCAGTTGAGGAATGCGCAGGTGGCGACCTATGCCACCGCGATCCGCGAGGGCGGCGAGGCGAACGGGCAGGTGCTCGGGGCGCTGGTGATCTTCTTCGATTGGGCGCCGCAGGCCGCGGCGGTGGTCAAGGGCGTGAGGCTGAGCGAGGAAGAGTGGGCGAGGACGCGCTGCCTGATCGTGGACTCCTCGTTTCGGGTGATCGCGAGTTCGGATGGGGAAGGGGTGTTGCAGGAGACGTTCCGGTTGAAGACTCATGGCGAGGCGACGGGGTTTTATCGCGAGGCGGATGGCGGGACGGTGTCGTTCGCGGCGACGCCGGGGTATGAGACGTATCGGGGGTTGGGGTGGTTCGGGGTGGTGTGTCAGCGGGCGGTGGGGGCTGGGGCGGCTGAGTTGATTTGAGTGCAAGGTCGCTTGCCGGGTTGCTGGGCTGGGCGATGCCTGGATTCAGAGTGGATTGGGCAAGGCGTTGGCTGCGCAGAGCGGAGGCGTGTCGAGTAGTGCGGCCTTGGCGGCGAGCAGGCCGGCTTCGTCGGTTTCGAAGCGGCATAGCCAACTGTTCGTGGCTGCCGGGGTGTTGTAGACGGGGGCGTCGCCGTTGATGGTGCCGCGTTGCAGGTTTGCCATCGCACTGCTGCGGATTGGCCGCAGGGCAGCGTCGAGGATGACGTAGGCGGGTGGATTGGACGGTGGTGTGCTCTCGTCGTTCGAGATGCCGCTTTCCGGCAAGACGCCGCCCCGGATGACGACGCCTGAACCGTAGTCGCCGATCGAAAACCAGTTCGGAGGCAGATGAGCGCGAAGCGGTTTCAGGCCGCCCGCGGCTTCGAGCATCGGCTTGCTGATTGCGGTGAGCCAGTCGATCGTTTTCAGTTGTCCCTTGAGCGCTCGGACCGATAAGTCCGCGGGGAAACCGACATCGAGGCCGGGCATTGTCTGACTCGCCCAATACTCGGTGGCCTCGTTTTCCTCGCGCGCGGTGGGCGAGAGATTGGCGGCGATGCCGGCATGGCCGTGCGACGCCTCGAGCCATGTCGCGGCTTCGTGGAAAAGCTTCGCGAACGCATCGGGGCGCTCCTGTACGGCGAACACTGGCCACGAGAACCACAGGACATTGAGGCCGCGATTGCCGAGCGCTTCTTGCCATCGGCGCTGGCCGCCGATATGGAATTCCCACAAGCTTGCGTCGGTCGGGAGTTTGCCGCTCATGAAATCGAAGTCGAATCGATCTTCAGGGCCGAGGCGCGTCGCGGCAGCGCGCAGGGATTTCACCTTCGACATCGGCTGGGCGGCTTTGCCATTGCTCCACATGTAGCTGAGCTTCTCGCTGCCCATCGATATCACGAACTCGTCGAATGTTCGGGCGAGCGCTTCGCGGACGACCGGGTCGAATGCGTGTTCGAAATAGAGGCATGCGCGGACTACGAAGGCTGCGCCAATGCCGTCATGCGGACAGCGAGGTTCGAGGAGGGCGTTGGCGACCAATGCGCGGGATTGGTTCGCCTTGGCCCATTTCAGAAAATCCTGTGTCGGGTTTGCCATCGGGAAAGGGCTCGAATCCGGTTATAGAGGCGCGGGAAGTGGCGGAGTTACCGGCGGCATGCCGAACCTCTGCGTTGGCGGCCTCGAATTGAGGAGCGCCCGAAGTGAGCGTCCAAGTTCGGAAAGTGCGTCTGACACGACTGCCCTGACCGGATTTTCGCCTTTGTCGTCGTTGGAGCAGTCGCAGTTTTGTGGCCTTAGGACGACAAGCTTGTCTGGTGATCCGGCGATCGTGGCGTAATCTTCGGCCTGCCCGAGATCGGGAGCCTGTGGTGGAAACTTTACTTCGACGAGGCTTTTTATATTGTCCTGCGTAGGCGGCAATGAGCCATTCTTCACGATCACGACGTCCGGTCGACGGATGGCACCGGAGCCTGCCCGATAAGCCTTCTGCCCGCCGAGCCAGTATTTCGCGATCCAGCCGGGAAGGTAGGGATGAGCTTCGAGAGGAGGGTGGGAGCGCATGATGGGAGCGGGCGGTACCTGCGACATGTCGTAATTGACCTCGGCCTTATACGGACTTTGCCAGTCCATGCTTCGATCGACATCGCGGAGATTGCGAGACACGCATTGCTGTTTGAGGTGCTGACCGGATGCGCCTCTGTCTGGCTCGCGCGAACAGACACAGATCGCTTTGCATACCACTTTCTTGTCTATCGGATCGAGTCCCACCGTGCGAAGCTGGACCGACGTTGTTCGACCGCCTTGCGCTGTCGATCCTGAGGCGGAGCCGATTCCATATGCGCTTCCGCTCATTGGTCGCCTGCTCCTCCTCTGACTTGTGTCGATGGGGACGCGAAACGTAACGAGGCCGGCGATTCTGCTTCATGCCATTGGGTATAACCGTTTTCGTCTGTTCGTCCCGAGATCACGCTGCCGTCGGATGCGTGCAGTGTGTATGGATGGTTTGCAATCGATCGGCCGGTTGCCTCGTCCATGACATGGAATCGGCCCTGGTATAGCCCGGGGTTGTCGTTCACCGTTTGGTGGCTCACCGCGGGGCTTTTGACGCGCCACGGCTTTTGCGTGGGCTCCGCCGTGGCGCTTGCCTGGGATGCGATCAAACGCGCGCCGCAAGCGGTCCTGTCGCCTTCGAAGGCGGGCGGTTTCCCGTCCATGTCCATGCCGCGCGGCAGAATGTGGACGATGGGATAGACGCCATCGCACATGGGACAGAACACCATGTCGCCCAGCCTCGCGACGGGCTTGCCGTCGATGAGTTGAGCTTGGGAACAGTCAAGGACCCGGCCGCCGTGATCGGTGGTGTCGCCCTCGCGAATAAAAGCGCTCATGGCATTTTCCGGTTATGGAACGCCGCAACTCTACGCTCGATTGTTTGATTAATAGCGAGATAAGGGCGGGCGCGAGAAAATGCCGCAAGTTGGTGGGGGTGAGTGAGGTGGAGTGGGCAAGGTGCGATGAGAGATATGCGGTTGTGGAAGGGGGCAATCGCCGAACAGGTGGACATCGATAAAGCGGTGGGCACCATGCGCCTGCTGGTTGGCGGCGATCTCCAGTATTTCGTGGATTTCAGTCACTCGCACAATGCGCCCGTAAAAGAATGGATAGAGAAGCAATTGGCGGCCGGCTTGCTCAAGGCTCGTAAAACGAACTGGAATGACGTCACGCTGCCCGGTGAGGCGGAGGCCCACGCGCTGATGCTGGAAGAGCGCGAGCGATCGGCCAAGATCAGGCAAGAGGGCTACGCCCGTCGCGCGGCCGCCGTCACGGGCAAACAATCAATGGATGGACGAGCGCAATGATGCTGAACACGTTAACGATGACCGAGGCACAAGAGCAGGACGCGCGCGCCAAGGCGTTCTATCTGATCAAGAAGTGGACGAGCCTCACCTACCTGGAGCACGCCGTCCAGTTGTATCGGGATTTTCTCGACGCCTACGCCAAACGGATGGACTCGCCGAGCCCCAATCAGGACGAACTCGAGAAAGCTTACACATATGACTTTCTCGGCGCGTTGGTGCAGATGGATCAAGGTATTGATATCTTGCGCCGAGGCTTGGACAAGCGATCGGCCTACGGCGCGTTGATTGCCGGGAGCGCGGAAGTCGGCGATGTCTTGTTTGGGCGAACTGCAGATGAAGTTGGCAGAAAATACGATCCGTTTTTTCTGGTCTTGGGCTTGAAGAACAACACCTACAGCGACCCAGAATTTGCCAAAGGGTTGGTACACGGTGTCTGGATCCAGCAATTGATGTGCTACGCACTGGATTGCTCGATCGCATTTGGTTTTGAAGGGCTGATGGCCTACGAAACAGACACGGATACCGGAACTCGCGTGTTCGAGTATTGGACCTATGAATCCCTGTTTCAGGATGTACCGCTTCCAGCTTGGAAGTATTGGCCGCCGGGGCGTAAGTATCCAGCCGATCTTCCCGCATGCCCCGCCAAGAACGAATCCCGGGTCGGCGAAGTCGCGAGCGGCGAGGAAATCCCCATCGAGGGAATCTGGGAGCCATGGTTTCCGGCTGGCAAGGTTGGCTGCCCGAATTACTTCCTCAAGGGCAGTGTCGCCCACACGTATTTATTGGAAGGCACGAACGACGAGTACGAGGTACGCTGGCGCTTGCTATGGGAAGATACCCGCTATCGGGACGGTAGCATCCCTGAGGAAGAGTCGACCTACTTCCCCCAATCCGTCGCGCAGACGAGTTTGCGCGCCTTGCCCGGGGAAGCGTGTCCGCGTACTGGTCGTTGGCAAAGTCCGGCTGTGAAGGATTCGGTTCATGTCGAAGCGGGAGAGCCGATGCCAGGCCCTCAGCACACCTCATGGGGCATGGTCATTTGGCACTATGTGGATCCGCAACCGCAGGCCTGAATCTCTCCGGATGGTCGGAGTGTGGCAGTAACCGCGAAATTCTACGCACATAGCGCCCCAGCCTGAGAAACGTCACGCTTGCGTCCGCAACCTCCACACTTGCGGACGCAGCCACGATGACACTAGACGCGATTGACCTCGACCTCCTGCCTCTGACGGCGACGCATGTCTTCCCGAACGGCAAACGATCATTTGACTTAGACGGCAGACGTCGCCTGGTCGAGGCGTGCCTCCAACCCGATGCATCGCTGCCGGGCTTGCCCTCAAGGCCGGAGCGAACACAAAACAGTTGCGCAAATGGGTCGTTTTTTGCCGCGCGTAGACGCGAGGAGGCGACAGGAAAGGCGATGGGATCGGGGAAGAGCTTGCGAAGAGGGTAGGATCGGCGATAGAGAAGCAGTGCAAGGCTGCCGGCTACACGCAGATCCGAGTCGCGGATGCTCTAGATCTGGGGAAAGAGACGGTTTGCCGGCGCGAACGAGCCGGAAGTAAAACACGCCGTGGCGCGATTTGAACAGGTGCGGCAGCTTGTGCATCGGCGGATGGCTCACAAGATCGCTCACCGCGCGCGCAAAGACAAAGGCCCGCGTCTCTTTCGAGAGCGGGCCTTCGCGTAATGATGGTGGCGAATCAGGGATTCGAACCCCGGACCTGCGGATTATGATTCCGTCGCTCTAACCGACTGAGCTAATTCGCCAACAGAAGAAAGATTATGCAGAAGGCTCCGAATCCTGTCAACAACTTTGTCGAAGAATTTTCACGAAGCGGCCGGGACGCCCGCCCGGCCCGGCTTCTCCCAACCCCGCCTCAGTCCTGCGAGTAGATGTTGGAGCCCTTCGTCTCCTTGACGAACAGCAGCCCGATCACGAAGGTCACCAGCGCGATCACGATCGGATACCAGAGCCCCGAGTAGATGTTGCCCTTGGCCGCCACGATCGCGAACGCGGTGGCCGGCAGGAAGCCGCCGAACCAGCCGTTGCCGATGTGATAGGGCAGCGACATCGAGGTATAGCGGATCCGCGTCGGGAACATCTCCACCAGCATCGCCGCGATCGGCCCGTACACCATGGTCACGAAGATCACCAGGATGGTCAGCACCACGATCGCCATCGGCCAGTTGATCTGCGAGGGATCGGCCTTGGCCGGGTAGCCGGCGCCCTTGAGCGTCGCGGCCAGCGTCTTGTCGAACGCGCCGGCCTTCGCCTTGGCGTCCGCGGCCTTGCCGTCGTAGGTGTCCACCGCGATGTCGCCCACCTTGATCTGCGCGAGCGTGCCCGCCGGCGCGGCCACGTTCTCGTAGTTCAGGCCGGCTTTCGACAGGGCCGCCTTGGCGACGTCGCAGGAGGTCGTGAACTTCGCCGTGCCGACCGGGTTGAACTGGAACGAGCATTCGTCCGGGTTCGCGATCACGGTGATCGGCGCCTTCTGCGTGGCCGTTTCCAGTGCCGGATTCGTGTAGTGCGTGAGAGCCTTGAACAGCGGGAAGTAGGTCAGCGCGGCGATCAGGCAGCCGGCCAGGATGATCGGCTTGCGGCCGATCCGGTCCGACAGCGAGCCGAAGAACAGGAAGAAGGGCGTGCCGATCAAGAGCGCCACGGCGATCAGGATATTGGCCGTGGTGCCGTCCACCTTCAGCGTCTGCGTCAGGAAAAACAGCGCGTAGAACTGGCCCGTGTACCAGACCACCGCCTGGCCGGCGGTCAGCCCGACCAGCGCGAGGATCACGATCTTCAGGTTGCGCCATTGGCCGAAGGCTTCCGTGAGCGGTGCCTTCGAGGTCTTGCCCTCGGCCTTGATGCGCATGAACACCGGCGATTCGTTCAGCTGCATGCGAATCCAGACCGACACGGCCAGCAGCAGGATCGAGGCGATGAACGGGATGCGCCAGGCCCAGGCGCCGAAGCTCTCCTCGCCCACCAGGGTGCGCACGCCGACGATCACCAGCAGCGACAGGAACAGGCCGAGCGTCGCGGTGGTCTGGATCCAGGCGGTGTAGAAGCCGCGGCGGTTGGCCGGTGCATGCTCGGCCACGTAGGTGGCCGCGCCGCCGTATTCGCCGCCCAGCGCGAGCCCCTGCAGCAGCCGCATGGCGATGAAGATCACCGGCGCGGCGATGCCGATGGTGGCGTAGCCGGGCAGGAACCCGACCACGAAGGTCGAGATGCCCATGATCACGATCGTCATCAGGAAGGTGTACTTGCGGCCCACCATGTCGCCGAGCCGGCCGAACACGATCGCGCCGAACGGGCGCACCGCGAAACCGGCGGCGAAGCCGAGCAGGGTGAAGATGAAGGCGGCGGTCGGATTGACGCCGGAGAAGAAGCTCTTGCTGATGTAGGCCGCGAGGGAGCCGGCCAGATAGAAGTCGTACCACTCGAACACGGTGCCGAGCGAGGACGCGAAGATCACGCGTTTTTCGTCGCTCGTCATCGGCGAGTGCGAGATATGCCCGCCTACAGTCGCCATGAGTCGTCTCCTGAATCTTGATATCGGTGTCGGTTCGCCATCCTGACGAACTGGCGTCGATTATTGGCGGGCAAACTTACGGAGGTCTGACTGGAGCGGGGATCAGGGTTTGTCGGGAGTGCTTCCCGCTTGTTCGGCGAAAATTTGGCGAACGTCGACGATCGATGGCCGATGTTCCGGCAACATCGCTGACTGCGCCTTGCAGACCAGGCCGGCGGCGCTCGCCTCAGGGTTATTCCGGGGCGGCCTCGCGCAGTGCGAAGCTGACGCGCACCAGCGTGCCGGCCAGGTGCGGCGTGTCCTGGTAGACGTGATCGTCGATCGCCAGCGCGCCGCCGTGCTGGGTGACGATCTCGCGCACGATGGCCAGGCCCAGCCCGCTGCCCTCGCCGTCGCGGCCGAGGATCCGGTAGAAGCGTTCGAGCACGCGGCCGCGTTCGTGGGCCGGAATGCCGGGGCCGGTGTCTTCCACCTCGATATGCGCGACGCCCGCCTGGCCGGCGCCGGCATTGTCGAAGGCACGCACCACGGCGCCCGTCGCGTCGAGCCGCACGCCGGGCTCGACATGCAGGCGCACGGTGATCCGGCCGCCCTCGGGCGTATAGCGGATCGCGTTGTCAATCAGGTTGCCGAGCATCTCGCGCAGCATCACGGCATGGCCGTCGATGATGGGCGCCGGCGCTTGAACGTCCTGGTCGTCCGGCCCTTCGTAGCCGAGGTCCATGCGCCTGGCGAAGGCGGCCTGCACCCAGTCGCGCACGGTCACGCGCGCCAGCGCGGCGAGATCGACCGGCTCGAAGCTCAGGCCGCTCGCGCGGTTCTCGGCGCGCGCCAGCGCCAGCAACTGGGTGACCAGGCGCGCGGCCTGCCCGGAGCTGGTGGCGATCTGCTCCAGCGAGCGCGCGACTTCGTCCGGCACCTCGTGACGCAGCGCGAATTCGGCCTGGGTGCGCAGCCCGGCCAGCGGCGTCTTCATCTGGTGAGCGGCATCGGCGATGAAGCGCTTCTGCAGCGCGATGTTCTGTTCGAGCCGGCCGAGCAGGTCGTTGAACGAGGTGACCAGCGGCTCGATCTCGGGCGGCGCGCGCTGCGGATCGACGGGCGAGAGATCGTCGGGGCGGCGGTTGCGGATATGGGCCTGCAGCGCGGTCAGCGGCGCGAGCCCGCGCGATAGCCCGAACCAGACCAGCACGATGGCCAGCGGCAGGATCACGAACTGCGGCAGGATCACGCCCTTGATGATGTCGTTGGCCAGTGCGTTGCGCTTGTCCAGCGTTTCGCCGACCTGTACCAGCACCGGCTGCGAGCCGCTCGAGCCGCCCAGCGCGACGGTGGTGTAGGCGACGCGGATGTCGTTGCCGCGAAGGAGGTCGTCGCGGAACAGCACCACGCCGGGCGGCGGCCGGTCGTCGTCGCGCGGCAGCGGCAGGTCGGCCTCGCCGGCCACCAGCTCGCCGCGCGTGCCGAGCACCTGGTAATAGACGCTGTCGACATTGTCGGCGCGCAGCAGGTCGAGCGTGGCCTTGGGCAGCACCAGCTCGGCCACCCCGTTGACGGGCGTGATCTGCCGCGCGAGCACATAGGCATCGGTTTCCAGCGCGCGGTCGAAGGGGCCGTTGGCGATGGTCTTGGCGACCAGGTAGGTGACGGCGATGCTCATCGGCCAGAGCAGCAGCAGCGGCGCGAGCATCCAGTCGAGGATCTCGCCGAACAGCGAGCGCGGGCGCGCCGTGTCGGCGGATTCGCCCTCGTCGGGCGGGGCAAACGGGTTTTCGTAGCGGGCGTCGCGTTCCGCGTCGCGCACGTCGGCCGGGCGGCGCGCGGCGTGCTTGCTGGTGCGGGCGGAACGAAGCGGCGTGGCCATGGCGGCGCGCTCGCGCGGCCCCTCAGCGCAGCGGCGAGGAGGGCGCCTGATGCTCCGGCGCGGCCGGCACCTCGGGCGCGACCGCGGCGCCCGATTCGGCCACGGCCTTCTCCAGGCAGTAGCCGAGGCCGCGCACGGTCAGGATCCGCACGCCGCTCGGCTCGATCTTCTTGCGCAGCCGGTGCACGTAGACCTCGATCGCGTTGTTGCTGACTTCCTCGCCCCACTCGCAGAGATGGTCGACCAATTGCTCCTTCGAGACCAGCCGGCCGACGCGCTGCAGCAGCACCTCGAGCAGGCCGAGCTCGCGCGCCGACAGGTCCAGCACGCGCTCGTTGGCGTAGGCGAGCCGGCCGACCTGGTCGAAGCTCAGCGAGCCGTGGCGGATCACGGTCGGGCCGCCGCCGGCGCCGCGCCGGGTGAGCGCCCGCACGCGCGCCTCGAGTTCGTTCAGGGCGAAGGGCTTGGCCATGTAGTCGTCGGCGCCCAGGTCGAGCCCCTTGACGCGCTCGTCGACGCTGTCGGCGGCGGTCAGGATCAGTACCGGCAGCACCGAGTTGCGTGCGCGCAGGCGCCGCAGCACGTCGAGACCGGGCATCTTCGGCAGGCCGAGGTCGAGGATCAACAGGTCGAAAGTCTGCATCGACAAGGCGGTGTCGGCCTCGACGCCGCTCTTGACGTGATCGACGGCATAGCCCGATTGGCGGAGTGATCGGGTCAGGCCGTCCGCGAGTATGCTGTCATCTTCGGCAATCAGGATTCGCATGGTGCGTGGCCGTCGGCCGGCGGCGCGCTGGAGAGGCGCCGGCGCGGGTGTCTCCGGAAGGTCTGGGTGGGCTTGTGCGGAACCCGCAACTCGGGCTTGCACAAACCACTGTTTTTTTATACAGTGTCTGCATTCGTGCACCTAACGGCTAGTTAGGCCCGGTGCCCCCCAATCAGACGCTGCTCATCATAGCAAAGGACGATTCATGGAAGATAGCAAGAAAGGCGCCGGGATGACCGCGGAAAAGAGCAAGGCGCTGGCGGCAGCGCTGGCCCAGATCGAGAAGCAGTTCGGCAAGGGCTCGATCATGAAGCTCGGCGATGCCGAGGCCAAGGAAGATATCCAGGTGGTCTCCACCGGCTCGCTCGGCCTCGATATCGCGCTCGGCGTCGGCGGCCTGCCGCGCGGCCGTGTCGTCGAAATCTACGGTCCGGAATCGTCGGGCAAGACCACCCTCACGCTGCAGGTGATCGCCGAGATGCAGAAGCTCGGCGGCACGGCGGCCTTCATCGACGCGGAACACGCGCTCGACGTCCAATATGCATCCAAGCTCGGCGTGAACGTGCCGGAGCTGCTGATCTCGCAGCCGGACACGGGCGAGCAGGCGCTCGAAATCACCGACGCGCTGGTGCGCTCGGGCTCGATCGACATGATCGTGATCGACTCGGTCGCGGCCCTGGTGCCGAAGGCCGAAATCGAAGGCGAAATGGGCGATTCGCTGCCGGGCCTGCAGGCTCGCCTGATGTCGCAGGCGCTGCGCAAGCTGACGGGCACGATCAAGCGCACGAACTGCCTGGTGATCTTCATCAACCAGATCCGCATGAAGATCGGCGTCATGTTCGGCAACCCGGAAACCACCACGGGCGGCAATGCGCTGAAGTTCTACGCCTCGGTGCGCCTCGATATCCGCCGGATCGGCTCGATCAAGAAGAACGACGAGGTGATCGGCAACGAAACCCGCGTCAAGGTCGTCAAGAACAAGGTCTCGCCGCCGTTCCGCGAATCGATCTTCGACATCCTCTACGGCGAGGGCATCTCGCGCCAGGGCGAAATCATCGATCTGGGCGTGCAAGCCAAGATCGTCGACAAGGCCGGCGCCTGGTACAGCTACAACGGCGACAAGATCGGCCAGGGCAAGGACAACGCGCGTGAATTCCTGCGCGAGAATCCGGACATCGCGCTCGAGATCGAGAACCGCATCCGCGAATCGCTCGGCGTGGCGGCCATGCCGCAGGAAGGCGCCGCCGGCCAGTCGGAAGCCGAGATCCTGGACGAAGAAGAGTGATGCGTCGAAGCCGGGGCTGCCCGGACGATTCGCCAGCCTCCTCGCCGCGCGAGCCTTGCGCGGGCGACGGCGGGCAGGCCGATCGACCCGGGCCGGCGCCGGTTTCGCGCGAAGGGCGGCCGGCAGGTCGCCCGGAAACGAGGGCATCGGACGATGCCCTCGTTTCGTTTCAGCGCACGCGGCGGGCAGCGGCCGATCCCGTGTACGCGAGCGACTCGGTCGATGCCGACGAATCCTTCGATGCGCATGACGTTGCGCGCGGCATCCGTGCCCGCAGCGTGCGTGCCGTGCGCGGGGAGGCGAGCAGGGCAGCGCCGGCTGTTTTTCCGGCTGATGCCGGCGCCTCATCGTCGCCTCGTCGACAGCCGACGGCCGGCCGGGTAGACGCAGCCGCCGGCCCGCGGCCCGCGGCTTCGCAAGCCCCCGTTACCGGCGGCCGCCCGGCATCGTCGAGCCGTCGCCGCGCCGCCCCTGATCCCTTCGAGGCGCCCACCGCGCCCACCCACTTCGAAAACGCCGACGGCGACCAGTATTCCCGCACCAGCGAGCACGCCACGCGCCGCAACCGGCGCCGCCCGCGCGGCCCGTTCGACGAGCGCGATGCCTCGACGGCTTCCTCCGGCCAGGCAACCGAACCGGCAGGCGAGTCGCGCCGTGCCGAGCGGGAGCGCCCGACCCGCTCACTGAAAGGCCGCGCGCTCGGTTATCTGTCGCGACGCGAGTACAGCCGCAGCGAACTCGCGCGCAAGCTCGCTCCCTATGTGGAGGAGGGCGACGATCCCGAAGCGCTGCTCGACGCGCTCGAGCGCGAGGGCTGGCTGTCCGACGCGCGTTTCACCGAAAGCCTGGTGCACCGGCGCGCCTCGCGCCTCGGTAGCGCGCGAATCCTCGGCGAGCTCAAGCGCCATGCCGTCGATTCGGAACTGGTCGAATCGGTCAGCGAGCAGTTGCGCGAAACCGAGTTCGGCCGGGCCCAGGCGGTTTGGCGCAAGAAGTTCGGCAGCCTGCCGGGCACGCCGGCCGAGCGCGCCAAACAGGCGCGCTTCCTGGCCGCGCGCGGCTTCACGAGCGCCACCATCGTCAAGCTGCTCAAGGGCGGCGAGGACGAATTCGGCGAGTTCTGAGGCTCGCCGGGGCGCCGCGCTCACGCGGGTCCGACCCGTGATGCTGCACTGCATCCGCTTGCCAATGCGGGTCACACCGGATATTCGTGGCATCGCGACAAATACCCAATATGCTAAAATCCTCCGGTTTTCCAACTCGGCTTCAACCTTCCGCATGCCGTCATTCGAGCCCGTGTCACGCCAGTTGCGCCAGCCAGGCGCAGTCCCGGCGATCACCGACCAGCGCGGCGGCCGGCGAGGTGTCGTCACCGTTCCATCGTGTCGGCCGCATTGCGCGGCGGGTTCGATGAAGGTCACGCAGCCGGGCGGACAGCCGATCCATGAACCCAGGCCCAGCATGACCTCCGATCGCGAACCCCATGTCGTCGACGCCGCCGCGTCGTCCGGCCGGGCATTCTGTTCCGGTCGCAGCGAAGCCGCCATTCCCGCCTGCCGAGCCCACCTCGCTCACCTCTCCCCCGTTTTTTCCCCGCGCATCACGCCCCGATCCCCGGATCGCGTGCTCGCCGTCGGCTCGCGTGCTGCGCGGGCGGCCGGCCGTGATGCGGCGCGAAGCGGCGTGGCGCGGTGCTCACGAGGCGGCGCGCGACGCACGGCGGGCCGGCCGTTCATCCCGACATGGCTCGGCGCGAGCCCACCCGTGCCCGACGGCGCGGGTAGCGCGCACGAATGATCGGAAACATCAGTAGAAAGAAGCGACTGTCAATCGACTTTTAATCCAACTCTCAGACTGAAGGAATCACGCATGAAGATTCACGAGTACCAGGGTAAGGAAATCCTGCGGAAATTCGGAGTCGCGGTCCCGCGCGGCAAGCCGGCGTTCTCGGTTGAAGATGCCGTCAAGGTGGCAGAAGAGCTGGGCGGCCCGGTGTGGGTCGTGAAGGCTCAGATTCACGCGGGTGGCCGTGGCAAGGGCGGCGGCGTGAAGGTGGCGAAGTCGATCGAGCAGGTTCGCGAGTACGCGAGCCAGATCCTCGGCATGCAGCTCGTCACGCACCAGACCGGCCCGGAAGGCCAGAAGGTCAACCGCCTGATGGTCGAGGAAGGCGCCGACATCAAGCAGGAACTGTATGTCAGCCTCGTCGTCGATCGCGTCTCGCAAAAGATCGTCCTGATGGGTTCGAGCGAAGGCGGCATGGACATCGAGGAAGTGGCCGAAAAGCATCCGGAGCTGATCCACCAGGTCATCGTCGAGCCGTCGACCGGTCTGCTCGATGCACAGGCCGACGACCTCGCCGCGAAGATCGGCGTGCCGGCTGCCTCGATTCCGCAAGCGCGCGCGATCCTGCAAGGCCTGTACAAGGCGTTCTGGGAAACCGACGCATCGCTGGCCGAAATCAACCCGCTGAACGTTTCCAGCGACGGCAAGGTCACCGCCCTCGACGCGAAGTTCAACTTCGACTCGAACGCGCTGTTCCGTCACCCGGAAATCGTCGCCTACCGCGATCTGGACGAAGAAGATCCGGCTGAAATCGAAGCCTCGAAGTTCGATCTCGCCTACATCTCGCTGGACGGCAACATCGGCTGCCTGGTGAACGGCGCCGGCCTGGCGATGGCCACCATGGACACCATCAAGCTGTTCGGCGGCGAACCGGCGAACTTCCTGGACGTCGGCGGTGGCGCGACGACCGAGAAGGTCACGGAAGCGTTCAAGCTGATGCTGAAGAACCCGGACCTGAAGGCAATCCTGGTCAACATCTTCGGCGGCATCATGCGCTGCGACGTGATCGCCGAAGGCGTGATCGCCGGCTCGAAGGCCGTGAACCTCGGCGTGCCGCTGGTGGTGCGCATGAAGGGCACCAACGAAGACCTGGGCAAGAAGATGCTGGCCGAGTCGGGCCTGCCGATCATCTCGGCGGACAGCATGGAAGAAGCCGCGCAGAAGGTCGTCGCGGCAGCTGCCGGCAAGTAAGCATCGTTGCATTGAACACGCATGGCGGCGCGATCAAACGCGACGCCTATCGAACAGAGGTCAATACATGTCGATTCTGATCAACAAAGACACCAAGGTCATCACGCAGGGCATTACCGGCAAGACTGGCCAGTTCCACACGCGCGCCTGCCGCGAGTACGCGAACGGCCGTGAGGCGTTCGTCGCGGGCGTGAACCCGAAGAAGGCCGGCGAGGATTTCGAAGGCATTCCGATCTACGCGAGCGTCAAGGAAGCGAAGCAGGAAACCGGCGCGACCGTCTCGGTCATCTACGTGCCGCCGGCAGGCGCGGCCGCCGCGATCTGGGAAGCCGTCGAGGCCGACCTCGATCTGGCGATCTGCATCACCGAAGGCATTCCGGTTCGCGACATGATCGAAGTGAAGGACCGCATGCGTCGCGAAGGCCGCAAGACGCTGCTGCTCGGGCCGAACTGCCCGGGCACGATCACGCCGGACGAACTGAAGATCGGCATCATGCCGGGTCACATCCACCGCAAGGGCCGCATCGGCGTCGTGTCGCGTTCGGGCACGCTGACCTATGAAGCGGTTGCCCAGCTCACGGCACTGGGCCTCGGCCAGTCGTCGGCGGTCGGTATCGGCGGCGATCCGATCAACGGCCTGAAGCACATCGACGTGATGCGCATGTTCAACGACGATCCGGACACGGATGCGGTCGTCATGATCGGCGAAATCGGCGGCCCGGACGAAGCGACGGCAGCCGAGTGGATCAAGGACAACATGAAGAAGCCGGTGGTCGGCTTCATCGCCGGCGTCACGGCGCCCCCGGGCAAGCGCATGGGCCACGCCGGCGCGCTGATCTCGGGCGGTGCCGATACGGCCGAAGCCAAGCTGGAAATCATGGATGCGTGCGGCATCAAGGTCACGCGCAATCCTTCGGAAATGGGTCGCCTGCTCAAGGCAGCGATCTAAGCGAGCACGCGGGATTCGTCCCGCCGTGTCGAAACGCCGGCCTCGCGCCGGCGTTTTTTTTGTTAGTCTGCAAGGCTTGTGTAATTTGGACGCGGCGCGTGGGGCCCTCGCATGACCGGCCCGGCGATGGCCCGCGTCGTCGCGCGTGCCGCCGGTTCGCACCCGGTACGCTCCTCGCCCTCGCGGGCCCTCTGTCTCCAGCCTTCATCCATGTTCGAATTCCTCGCCACGCTCAACTGGGCCGCCGTCGTGCAGATCGTCATCATCGATCTGCTGCTCGGCGGCGACAACGCGGTCGTGATCGCGCTCGCCTGCCGCAACCTGCCCGACAACCAGCGCCTGCGCGGCGTGATCTGGGGCACCGTCGGCGCGATCGTGCTGCGCGTGGTGCTGATCAGCTTCGCGGTGCTGCTGCTCGACATCCCGTTCCTGAAGCTCGCGGGCGGCTTGCTGCTGCTCTGGATCGGCGCCAAGCTGATCGCGCCGGCCGAGGAAGGGCACGACGGCATCCAGGGCGCCGACCGACTGTGGGCGGCGGTGCGCACCATCATCGTGGCCGACGCGGTGATGAGCATCGACAACGTGATCGCGATCGCCGGCGCGGCCGAACGCGCCGATCCGCAGCACCGGCTCGCGCTGGTGATCTTCGGGCTGGTGGTCAGCATCCCGGTGATCGTCTGGGGCAGCACCCTGGTACTGAAGTTGCTCGACCGCTTCCCCGTCATCGTGATCCTCGGCGCCGCGCTGCTCGGCTGGATCGGCGGCGGGCTCATCATCGGCGATCCCGCGCTCGACCGCTGGCCGCAGCTCGACGCGCCGGCCCTGGTGCATGGCGCGAGCATCGCCGGCGCGCTGCTGGTGGTGGCGATCGGGCTCTGGTGGAAGCGGCGCCGCGCCGCCAAGGCGCACTGAGCGCGAGCCCTCGCGCGCCGCATGCGTGGCGCTGCCGCAGCCATCCGGCATAGGTCTTCCGGCCGACTGCCCGGCGCGCGACGTGCTGGCTAGGATCGACAGGTCTGCCCAAGCGGCAGGCCTGTTTCGTATCCGGAGCCCCTCATGTTCGAAGCCTTGTCCCTTGCCCTGTTCCAGCAGTTGTCGCGGCGCCTCTGCGCCAGGCGGATCCGCCCGCGCTCGCGTGGCCTTGCACGAACGAGAGAGGGCCCGGGCGGCTTCACGCTGATCGAATTGATGATCGTGCTGGCCATCGTCGGCGTGGTGGCCGCCTATGCGATTCCCGCGTACCAGGATTACCTGGCCCGCAGCCGCGTGGGCGAGGGCATCGCGCTGGCCGCCTCGGCGCGGCTGGCGGTGGCCGAGAACGCGGCGAGCGGCACGGCCTTCTCGGGCGGTTACGCCTCGCCGCCCGCCACGCGCAATGTCGAATCGATCGAGGTGGACGACACGTCCGGCCAGATCCGCATCGCCTACTCCACGCGCGTCGCCCCGGCCGGCTCGAATACGCTGGTGCTGGTGCCTTCGGCGCCCGACAATGCCGAGGCGCCCACGGGACGCGTGGAACTCGCGCAGGGCACGGTGCAGGCCGGCTCGATCACCTGGGAGTGTTTCGCCGCGGGCAAGGGCGCCTCCTCCCTGCCCGCGCCGGGTTCGGGGCCGGTACCGGCCGAGGCGCCGACGCTGGCCGGCAAGTTCGCGCCGCCCGAGTGTCGTGCCTGAATGGCTGGCCTGAAGGGTTGTTTGAGCGGCTTGCCCTGAGCGGGCCGACGGTCGGGAAATGGGGGCGGACCTGTGTTCCGCCCGCCGCCGGCTGTCGATGTATCGACAGATCCGCACGCGGGCGACTCAGCGGGGGAAATTTTTTGTATAGTGCGCCGGTTGCTGACATCCGGTTCGCTCATGCCTTCTTCCGTCCTGCGTTCTTTATCGCTGATTGCGCTAGCCGTTGCCCTGATCCTGCCGTACGCGGTCACCAACCATACCTATCCGATCCCGACGTTCTATTCCGAATTCACGGCGTTCGGCCTGTACGCGCTGCTCGGTGTGATCGTTACGCTGATGCTGCGCGGCGAGCGAGCGGTCCGGCCGTTCGCCGCGCCGCGCGCCTGGAGCGCGCCGCTCGCGTTCGGCGCGGTGCTGATCGCGCAGACCGTGCTGCTGCCGCTGTCGCAGCCGTCGATGAACTGGCTCGCGCTCGGTTACCTGCTGGCGGCGCTGGTCGCGATGCAGTCGGGTTACCTGCTCGGCCGGATCCACTCGGTCGAGACCGTCACGCGCATGATGGCCGGCGCGCTGATCGTGGGCGGCGTGTTCGCGGTCGGCTGCCAGGTGGTCCAGTTGCTGCACCTCGAGCACACGTTCTCGCCCTTCGTGGTCAGCTACGGCGTGCTCGCCGATCGCCGGCCCTACGGCAACATGGCCCAGGCGAACCATCTCGCCACCTATATCGCCTTCGCGCTGGCCAGCACGCTCTACCTCGCGCAGTCGCGGCGGCTGCCGGCCTGGGGTTGGCTGCCGCTGTCGATCCTGTTGTCGGCGGGGCTGGCCTTCACCGTTTCGCGCGGGCCCTGGCTGCAGGTGGCGGTGATGGTGGTTGCGGGGCTGTGGGCGGCGCTCGCCGCCGCCCGGCGCGGGCAGGGGCGCGGCGCGGCCTGGCTTTATCCGCTCGCGCTGGCGGCCGTGTTCGTGATCGTCAATATCGTGGTGCGCTGGGCCAACGTCCACTATCACCTCGGACTCGCCGAATCGGCGGCCGAGCGCATGCGCGATGCCGGACAGATCGCGCCGCGCCTGGCACTGTGGAAATACGGGCTGACCATGTTCCGCGAGCATCCCTGGCTCGGCGTGGGCTGGGGCGAGTTCCCGCTGCACCAGTTCGAGCTGGTGCGCACGCTCGGCGGCGTCGAGATCGCGAACAATTCACACGACATCTTCATCGACCTGCTGGCCAAGTCGGGCGTACTCGGGCTCGGCGTGCTGCTGGTCGCGCTGCTGCTGTGGCTGGTGCGCGCGCTGCGCGTGCCGCACACGGTCGAGCGGATCTACGGGCTCGCCCTGATCGGCGTGCTGCTGATGCATGCGCTGGTCGAGTATCCGCAGCAATACACCTTCTTCACGCTGCCCGCGATGTTCGTGATCGGGCTGCTCGAGACGCAGCCGCTGCGCATGCTGCCGGGGCGCATCGCGCATGGCGTGTTCGCGATCGTGTCGGTGGCTGCCTTGCTGGCGCTGTACCCGGTGCTGCGCGACTACCAGCGTGCCGAGGTGCTGTACTACGGCTCGAATCCGGCCGAGCAGTATCGCGCCGCGCCGTCCTTCCTGTTCGGCGCCTGGGGCGAATACGGCGCGGCCACGCTGATGCCGATCTCGCGCGATGACCTTCCCGCGAAGCTGGCCGCGCATCAACGCGCGCTCGCGCTGCTGCCGGGCGAGACGGTGCTGCGCCGCTACGCGGTGCTCGAGGCGCTGGACGGCCGCGAGGGCGATGCGCTCGACACCGTCGCGCGCCTGAAGATCTTCGCGGAGGAACTGCACGACTGGCCGACGCAACTGGCGGCGCTCTACAAGCTCGTCGACGCGCAGCCGTCGCTCACCGGGTTCCGGCAATCGCTGGTGTCGCGCTACGGCAAGCCGGCCGGCGCGGCCAGCGAGGACGAGGACGACAGCGACGATTCCGACGACTGAGTCCATGGCTGGCGGTCGAAGGTGGCGCGCGACGCTCCAATCGACCCAGGGCAAGCCGAAGCGGCCCGCACCCATCACCCCGGCGGTGACAGGTGCGGGCCGCTTCGTTTCCGCCGGCGAGCGCCATCGCGAAACCTTCCGTTGCCGAGACATCGAAGCGCATTGCACCGCTTTCCGGCACGATTCCTACAAACATCGTCAACTTGGCCGCCGATTCGGTCCCCTCGGCCGAAGCTGTCGCTTCGCTTCGGTTATGCTGACGATCGGCAATTCGCAGCGCCGACATTCATAACCTGGGAGGATCACGATGAAGATTCGTACTGGCCGTGCCGTGGCAGCCGGCATCCTGATCGGCCTGTCGCTGACGGCGACGGGCGCTTACGCGCAACTGGGCGACATGCTCAAGCAGGCCGGCGGTTCGGCCACGCAGAATTCCGGCGGCCTGGCCGGCAATCTCGGTGGCCTGGGCGGGGCACTCGGCGGCGGTGGTTCGTCGCTGATGCCGTCCAGCCTCGGCAACGTGGCCGGCGTGCTGCAGTTCTGCATCCAGAACCAGTATCTGGGCAGCGGCGGCGCGAGCTCGGTGAAGGACCAGTTGCTGGGCAAGCTCGGCGGCAATCCGCAGTCGGATAGCGGCTTCACAAGCGGCAGCAACGGCATCCTCGACGGCGGCAACGGCAAGACGCTGGACCTGAGCGGCGGCGGCCTCAAGCAGCAGTTGACCAAACAGATCTGCGACAAGGTGCTGACGCAAGCCAAGTCGATGCTGTAAGCTCGACAGGCGCGGCAAGGCATCACGCCGCCACGAACAGACCACGCGGCGCCGATGCGCGCGAGCCGGTCCGGCAACCCGGGCAGCCTCGCGTGCATCGGCGCCGCTCTGCCGATCGCGACCGACCAACGCGACGCAAATACCCGGGGAAGCCACGCCATGATCCGCCACGCGAAGACGCTCGCCGTGCCGCTCGTTGCCCTGCAACTGGCCGGCTGCGCGATGTTCCTGCCGCACGACAATACGCTGTCCTGCACGATTCCCGTTGCCGTCTATCCCGACGATGCGCGTCCCATCGACCGCGAGGTGACGGTGCTCGTGCGCGCGCTGATCACCGCCTCGGGCGAACCCGAGAACGTCACCATTACCACCAGCAGCCGCAATGCCGCCGCCGATCGCGCCGCCGTGGCGGCCATGTCGCGTGCGCGTTGCACGCAGAAGGCCGCCTATGGCGGCAAGCCCTCGCCGTTCACGCTGACGCAGCCGTTCGTATTCGAGCCCGGCGTGGGGCAGCCGAAGTAGGGCGAGGCGGCCCGGGCGCACATCGCGATTCCGACGATCGTTCTCGAAATCGAGATCGGGAAAATCGAATGGGCAATCCCATTCCTGAAAGTCGCCGGAAAGCGATTGCATGGAAATTCGAAGATCGTTGCCGCCGATTATTAAACCTGTAATCAAGTCGGATCGATGAAGCCGCTAATGCGTTGTAGCGCGGCGACATCGGTAATCGTCTCGAAAGTTCCGATCTTTAGAATCGCCCCCGAAGCAGAAAGAGAAGCGCATTACCACTCCACCAAGCATCAGCGCTCCATTCGGGGATTACATGAAAATAGCAAGGACGCTCGTCCCGGCATTGCTGGCCATGTCGGCAGGCGCGGCATATGCACAGAGCAGTGTCACGCTGTATGGCACGATCGACGAGGGCTTCGATTACATCAGCAACGAAGCGGGTCATTCGAATTACACGCTGTCGAGCAATATCCGGCAACTCGGTGATCGCTGGGGATTGAAGGGCAGCGAGGATCTCGGCGGCGGCCTGCATGCGGTATTTCGGCTCGAGAACGATTTCGGCCTCAATAATGGCGCCCTGGTCCAGAGCGGCGTGATATTCGGCCGGCAGGCCTATGTCGGCCTTTCATCGGATCGACTCGGCACGATCACGCTGGGCCGGCAATACGATTCCGTGGTCGATTACGTCGCGCCGCTGAGCGCGGCCGGCAGTTGGGGCGGCGGCCTGTTCGGGCATCCCTTCGACGCCGACAACCTCGACCAGAGCTTCAGTATCAACAACGCGGTCAAGTACACCAGCGCCGAGTATTCGGGCGTGCAGTTCGGCGGCCTGTACGGCTTCAGCAACCAGGCCGGCCAGTTCGCAGGCAATCGCGCCTGGAGCGTCGGCGCGCGCTATAGCGGCGGCCCGCTCACGGCGGCGGCGGCCTACATGAACGTCGACGGGGAAGACCTGAATGCGTCGGGCGCGGTGGTGGGCTCGATCTACCACGCGGGCACGCAGCGGGTGGCCGCCGCGGGCGCCAGCTATGTGTTCGGCGCGGCCACGCTGGGCCTGGTGTATACGCACACGAATCTCTACGCGGCGCCGCGCGACGGCCTGCTGCGTGACATCAGGTTCGACAACGTGGAATTCAACGCGAAGTATGACTTCAGCTCGGCCTGGTACGTGGCGATGATGTACCTGTACACGAATGCATCGATCGAGGTGCTGCGCAGCAACAACCATCCGCACCTCAACGAGATCGGCGCGACGGCGGGGTATCACCTCTCGCGGCGCACCGAGGTCTATGTGCAGGGGCTGTATCAGCACACCTCGGGGAACCAGCCCGCGTCGATCGCCGACCTCACCGACTCTTCCTCGCGCAACCAGACGGTGGCGCGCGTGGGCATCCGCACGGCGTTCTGATCGCCGGGCTGGACGAACGAATGGCGCCGCTTGCGGCGCCATTCGTCCATCAACGGCCTGTCAGCCCTCCACCTTCCAATCCCCCGACTTCCCGCCTTTCTTCTCGACCACCCCCACCTCGCCGATCACCATCCCGCGATCGACCGCCTTGCACATGTCGTAGACGGTCAGCAGGCCGACCTGCACGGCGGTCAGCGCTTCCATCTCCACGCCGGTGCGCCCGAGCGTCTCGACCTGGGCCGTGCAGCGCACGCCGGGCAGGGCCTCGTCGAATTCGAAGTCGACCGCCACGCGCGTGAGCGCCAGCGGGTGGCACAGCGGAATCAGGTCCGACGTGCGCTTGGCGCCCTGGATCGCCGCGATGCGCGCCACGCCGATCACGTCGCCTTTCTTCGCGCGGCCGTCGCGGATCAGCGCGAGCGTGTCGGGCTGCATCCGGATCGCGCCGCGCGCGATCGCGATGCGTCGCGTTTCCTGTTTGTCGCCGACATCGACCATGTGCGCATGGCCGGCCGCGTCGAAGTGGGTGAGTCCTGGCATGAGTCGCTCCTGAGCTGGGCGCCCATCATAGCAGCGCGCGCCGCGAGGCCTGGGCGCCAGTACAATGTCAGCCGATATCGCCAACCCAGATTCCGGGATTCAGACCCGAACCCACGTCCGAGTCCGCCGCGTTCGATGCCGTCCATGCCGCGTGTCCGATCCCTGCTCGCCGTCTCGCTGTCGGCCGTGCTCGCCCTGCCGCCGGGCAGTCACGCGCAATCGTCGCGGCCTGCCCAGGCGGCTTCGTCGCCGGTCGTGGCCGCCTCGCCCGCGGCCGGCGCCGCGCGCCTGCCGGGCGTGCTCGACGGCATTTCCACGGCGCCCGCCATCCCCGATGAAATCGCGCCGGGCGTATTCGGCACCTACGGCGGCGAGCGCGCACGGCTGGCGGGCACGCCCGGCGCGCCGGCGCCCAGCCTGCGCAGCCCGCTGCAGAGCCAGCAACTGCCCAACCTCGGCGACGGCTCCGGCGGCGCGCTGACTCCGCAGGCCGAACGCCGGCTCGGCGAGCGCGTGATGCGCGAGGTGCGGCGCGATCCCGACTATCTCGACGACTGGCTGGTGCGCGACTACCTGAACTCGGTCGCGGCCCGGCTCTCGGCCGCCGCCGCGGCCCAGTTCATCGGCGGCGATCGTCCCGACTTCGACCTGTTCCCGATGCGCGACGCGCAGATCAACGCGTTCTCGCTGCCCGGCGGTTTCATCGGCGTGAACAGCGGGCTGGTGATCATGACGCGCACCGAATCCGAACTCGCCTCGGTGCTGGGCCATGAAATGGGCCACGTGCTGCAACGGCATATCGCGCGCATGCTCGGCGCCAGCGAGAAGACCGGCTACGCGGCGCTGGCCTCGATGCTGATCGGCGTGCTGGCCGGCGTGCTGGCGCGCAGCGGCGATCTCGGCAGCGCGATCGCGCTGGGCGGGCAAGCCTACGTGGTTGACAACCAGCTGCGCTTCTCGCGCGGCGCCGAACGCGAAGCGGATCGCGTCGGCTTCCAGTTGCTGACGGCGGCCGGCTACGATCCCTACGGCATGCCGGGCTTCTTCGAGCGCCTCGATCGCTCGACCCTGGGCGACGCCGGCGTGCCCGAGTACGTGCGCACCCATCCGCTCACCATCGACCGGCTCGCCGACATGGACGACCGCGCGCGTCGCGTACCCTATCGCCAGCCGCGCCAGGCGCCGGAATACGTGTTCGCGCGGGCGCGGCTGCGGATCCTGCAGAACCGCTCGCCGTCCGACGTCGCCAACGAGGTGCGCCGCATGCGCAGCGAGATCGACGACCGGATCGCGCCGAGCGTGGCGGCGAACTGGTACGGCATCGCGCTGGGGCAACTGCAGCTCGGCAACTTCGGCGAGGCGGACGCGGCGCTGGCGAGCGCGCGCGAGCGTTTCGCCCGCATCCAGCAGGACGAGGGCGCGACCGCGTCGAGCACGCCGAGCCTGGACGTGCTGGGCGCCGAGATCGCGCGCCGCGCCGGCCGCACCGACGAGGCGCTGCGGCTCGCGCAACTGGCGCAGCAGCGCTGGCCGGGTTCGCACGCGGCGATCATCGCGCATCTGCAGGCGCTGCTGGCGGCCGGGCGATTCCGCGAGGCGCAGCGCATGGCGCGCACGCAGGCCGAATCGGATCCGCGCCAGCCCGACTGGTGGAGCTACCTGGCCCAGGCGGCGCAGGGCAGCGGCGACGCGATCACGCGGCGGCGCGCGCTGGCGGAAAAGCTCGCGCTCGACGGCGCCTGGCCCTCGGCGATCCGCCAACTGCGCGATGCGCGCGACGACAAGGCGGTGAGCTTCTACGAGCAGTCGATCATCACGGCGCGGCTGCACGACTTCGAGCAGCGCTACAAGGAAGAGCAGAACGACAAGGAGGACGAGCGCGGCTAGACGTGCCGCGCTCGAGGCGGATTCCGGCTCAGCCGGCGGCGCGCGCGGCCGGGCTCGCGACGAAGGCGAAGCGGGCCGGCACCTCGTCGCGGCTGATCGAGGCCAGCGAGAGATCGACGCCGGGCCGCCAGTGGAAGCGGCCGCCCGTGCCTTGTTCGTCGAGCGTGGCGTGATCGGCGAACAGGCCGAGGTCGTGGTCGTGCAGGGCGGCCACGCGCGGCGGAGTCGACGCGTCGGAGAACAGCACGCCGCCCTGGTCGTCGAGCCAGGCGCCGGCCGGCTCGAAGGCCTGGCCGGTCTGGTCGGTCAGGCCCGGCACGCCGTGCTCGTCGGTCGCCAGGCGCACGATCCAGGGCGTGTAGGCCAGCTCGACGTAGACGCGCTGCGGCCCGTTCTGGAAGAACCATTGCCCTGCTTCGTCGCGCTCGTAGTTGCGCGCGATGAAGGCGATCAGCGCGGCATGGCGGATCGCGGTGCCGGGCGCGCCGGCGGCCTGGGCGGCCTCGTCGCGCATGCGCCAGTCGCCGCGGCGGTCGAGCAGCAGCCAGCCCGTGCAATGCGGGACGTTGGGCCATTTGGCCAGTGCCTGGCGAACGATGTCATCCATGGTCGAGGAAGCGGGAAACGAAGCCGAAGACGCGCAGCGGCAGCCAGTCGGCCTGGCCCGGGAAGGGCCCGGTCATGAAGCCGACGTGGCCGCCGTGCTCGGGCTGGTCCAGCTCGACCGCGCGCGACACGTCGGCCGGGCCGGGCAGCGCGGTGGCCGGCAGGAACGGGTCGTTGCGGGCGTTGAGGATCAGGGTGGGAATCTCGATGCCGGGCAGCTTGGCCCGCACCGTGGCGCGCGTCCAGTAGTCGTCGGCGCCCGCGAAGCCGTGCAGCGGCGCGGTGACGATGTCGTCGAACTCGTGCATGGTGCGCGCGGCCAGCATCGCGCGCCGGTCGAAGATGCCGGGATGCTGGGCCAGCTTGGCGAGCCCCTTGAGCTTCAGCGTCTTCAGGAACGAGCGCGTGTAGACCATCGAGAAGCCCTGCGAGATGGCCCGGCCGCCGGCGTGCACGTCGAGCGGGGTCGACACCGCGGCGGCGGCCGCCACCAGCGAGCGGTTGCCGCGCCGCTCGCCGAGCCAGTGCAGCAGCACGTTGCCGCCGAGCGAGACGCCCACCGCGAACAGCGGGCCGCGATGCCGGGCGGCGAGCCGGCGCAGGATCCAGTCGACCTCGTCGGCGTCGGCCAGGTGGTAGAAGCGCGGCAGGCGGTTCAGCTCGCCGCTGCAACTGCGGAAATGCGGCACCACGCCGTGCCAGCCCAGGTCGCGCGCGGCCGCCATCAGCAGGCGCGCGTAGCGGGAATCGGAATTGCCCTCGAGCCCGTGGAACATCACCACCAGCGGCGCCTCGGGCGAGGGCTCGCCGCCGGCGAGGCCGCCGGGCGGGTGGGTGACCCAATCGAGATCGATGAAGTCGCCGTCGGGCGTGTCCCAGCGCTCGCGCCGGTAGCTCACCTCGGGGCGGCGGCCGAACAGCGCCGGGAAGATCGTCTGGGCGTGATTGGAGGGCAGCCAGCGCGGGGCCACGTAGCGCAGCAGCTCGGCGGCGGGCTGCGCGAGCCCGGTGAGCGGCGACGGCGGTGTATCGGTACTCATCGCGCGCGTGCCGGCCTCAGTGCAGCGGGCCCTGGCCGTGGCGGATCTTGGCGGCGAACTGGCTGGCGGCCTGGTCGGGGATCGGGCTGGCGTGGATATGGGCGATCCGCCATTCGCCGCGCTCGTGGATCATCACGTAGGTGGCGAACACCATGTCGGGCTCGCTGCCGCCATCGGCGTACTGATGGGCTTCCGCGACCGTGTAGACCACCGTGCCGAGGCTGTCGTAGACGCGGATGTCGAGCGGCTCGATGGTCACCGGGCGTGCCGTCATGCGCTGCGCGAAGCCGCTGCGGATCTGCTCGAGGCCGTGCAGGTGCGCGCCGTCGGACCAGATGCAGCTCGCGAAATCCTCGTCGATCCACAGGACCATCAGGGCGTCGAGGTTCGCGTCGGCGACCGACTGGTAGTAGGCGTTCAGCGTGTCGGCGGCGGCTTCGAAGAGGCGGGCAAAACGTGGCATCGGGTTTATCTCTCGCGCAAGGCGCGCTATTACAAGGCAGCGGCCGCGAGGCCGCCTTCGCAAGTACCGCAATGACTGTCTCGAACGCGCGCCGGGCCGGGCCGCGGCCCGGCTCCCCTCAGCGCTGGCCGACCAGCATGCCGCGCAGGTCGGCGAAGACCTGCTCCGGGCTCAGCTCGCGCAGGCAGTTCAGGTGGCCGAGCGGGCATTCGCGCTGGAAGCAGGGGCTGCATTCGAGCTGCAGCCATTGTACCTTTGCCAGATCCGAGAGCGGCGGAGTGTGGCGCGGATCGGTCGAGCCATAAAGCGCGACCAGCGGGCGTCGCAGCGCGGCGGCCACGTGCATCAGGCCCGAATCGTTGGTGACCACCGCGTTGGCGCGCGCGATCAGCGCGCAGGCCTCGGACAGCGAGGTCTGCCCGCACAGGTTGCGCACGCCGGGGGCCTGATCGGCGATCGCCTGGGCGGCCGGCGCATCCTTGGGCGAGCCCAGCGCGATCATCTGCGTATAGGGGAAGGATTGGCCGACGATCCTCGCCAGCGCCGCGAAATGCTCGGGTGGCCAGCGCTTGGCCGGGCCGTACTCGGCGCCGGGGCAGAACACGATCAGCGGCTTGCGCGTGTCCAGGTGGAAGCGCGTCGAGACGCGCGCGCTCTCGTTGAGGTCGGCCTCCAGGCGCGGCATCGGCAGGGACTTGAGCGCCTCGTCGAGCTTCGCGCCGGGCGCGTAGGCCAGCGCGGCGTAGAACGGCACCATCGGCGGACGCGAATCGCGTGCCTTGGGCGGGTTCGCGTGGCGCACGTTGAGCAGCGCGTAGCGCGACTCGCCGGTGTAGCCGATGCGCAGCGGGATCCCGGCCAGCCAGGGGATCAGTGCCGATTTCAGCGAATTCGGCAGCACGTAGGCGGCGTCGTAGCCGACCTCGCGCAGGTCGCTGGCCAGTTGCCAGCGGCGCAGCATCTGCAGCTTGCCGTGGGCCAGGTCGGTGGCGTGCACCTCGTGGATCTCGGGCATGCGCTCGAGCACGGGTGCGACCCAGCTCGGCGCGAGCGCGTCGATCACGATGCGGGGGTGCAGTTTCTTCAGCAGCGCGAAAAGCGGCTGCGCCATCAATGCGTCACCGATCCAGTTCGGTGCGATTACCAACGCGCGACGCATCAGGTCGATATCCGGTGTCTTGTTGAAACGCGGCGCCGGGGCGCCGCGCTCGGGTTGCGGGGGGGAAACGGTGGCGGCGGGGCGGCGCTAACTGCAGGGCAGCGACGCGCCAGGCGCGCAGGCGGCGCGGGCGCGATGCTGCCGCGCGTCGCTTCGTGCCCGATGCGGTACCGAGTTGCCTGCCGCTCGTGCTGCAAGCTCGGCCGCGCCGGGCGGACCGCTCAGTGGCCGTGGACGACTTCGCCGTCGCGCAGCTTGTAGCGCGTGCCGCAATAGGGGCAGCGCGCCTCGCCGTGCGTGATGTCGATGAACACGCGCGGATGCGCGCTCCAGCGCGTCATCGCCGGGTTCGGGCAGTAGGCCGGCAGATCCTTGGCCGACAGTTCGACGAGCGGTCGTTCCTTGATTTCACTCATGGGGCGGTCTCTTGTTGCAATAAGGGGGCGAGCGCGGCGCGCATCTCGCCGTTGCCCGACACGATAGCGAAAAAACCGGCGGCGCGGCGCGTTCGCGCGCAAGCCGGGTCGATCGCCGGCCGTGGCGGGCCGCGCAGGACCGGCATTTTAACGTCTTTTGCATCGGCAACGGTCTGCTCGGCGGGGTCCGGCGCTATAATCATCGGCACCATTCAACACCAGCAACACGGGAGGCAACGCGGCCGCGCGCGCCCCCGGTTCCTCGCGCCGCCCGGCGCCGTCCCATGCTCGCTCGCCTGTCCGCCTCCGATCGCTTCTCCTTCGTCCAGGGGGCGCGCGACTACGCGCCGACGCTCACCGCGATGCTGTCCTGGGGTCTCGTTACCGGTATCGCGATGAGCAAGTCGGTGCTGACCACCAACCAGGCGGTCTGGATGTCGCTGCTGGTCTACGGCGGCTCCTCGCAACTGGCGGTGCTGCCGCTGCTGGCCGCCAAGCTGCCGCTCTGGACGCTCCTCTTGACCGCCGCGATGGTCAACCTGCGCTTCGTGATCTTCAGCGCCGGCATGGCCCCGCACTTCTCCTACCTGCCGATGTGGCGGCGCGCGCTGATCGGCTATTTCAACGGCGACGTCATCTACCTGCTGTTCATCCGGCAGGGTTTCGCCAACGGCCAGGTGCCGGGCAAGGAAGCCTATTTCTGGGGCATGGCGATCGTCAGCTGGCTGTCCTGGCAGGCCTCCTCGCTGGCCGGCATCGCGCTGGCCAGCGTGGTGCCCGACCAATGGGGGCTGGGGCTGGCCGGCACGCTCGCGCTGATCCCGATCATGGTCTCGGCGGTGGCCAACCGCTCGACGCTGGCCGCCGTGGTGGTGGCCGGCATCGTCGCGCTGCTGGCGATCGAGCTGCCCTACCGGCTCGGCCTGCCGCTCGCGGTGCTGGCCGCGCTGGCCGCCGGCACGCTGGCCGACGTCTTCATCGAGCGGGCCGACTGGCGCCGCCTGCGCGCCGAGGTGCGGCCCCGCGATGCGCTCGACGCGAGCGAGGCCGGCCGCGACGGCGAGGGCGGCGCGCGATGAGCGACACCGCCCTGGTCTGGTGGACCATCGCCGGCATGACCGTGGTCACCGCGCTCACCCGCGCGCTGTTCCTGATCGGCGGCGAGCGCACCATGCTGCCCGAGCGTGCCCAGCGCGCGCTGCGCTACGCGCCGGCCGCGGCGCTGGTGGCGGTGGTGCTGCCCGACGTGCTGGAGACGCCGGCCGGCATCTCCTTCTCGCTGGCCAATCACGACTTCTACGCGGCCGCCGCGGGCCTGGCCTGGTTCCTGTGGCGGCGCAGCATGATCGGCACGATCGTGGTCGGCATGCTGGTGTCGACCGCGCTGCGCCTGATCATTTGACCCTTCGCCTCGAAGCCTTTCGATGCTGCACAGCAACATCGAAAGGCTTCGGCCAAATAGGGGGAATTCGCCGCGCGGCGGGGCAGGCCGCGGGATGGATCGGCTAGAATGGCCCTTTCCGGAAATCTCGAGCGTGTCGCACGGCCCAGCCCGGCCGTCAGGCGCCTGTCGACGGCAGCCCGCGCGCGATTTTTCAGCAACGCCTTCCTCATCAACCTTCAATCAGTCCCATGAGCCAAGTTAAGCGTCTTACCGACCTGATCGCCGAGGGCAAGGTCTCCGGCCAACGCGTCTTCATCCGCGCCGATCTGAACGTGCCCCAGGACGACCAAGGCAACATCACCGAGGACACGCGCGTGCGCGCCTCGGTGCCGGCGATCCGGGCCGCGCTCGACGCCGGCGCCGCGGTGATGGTCACCTCGCACCTGGGCCGGCCGACCGAGGGCGAGTTCAAGCCCGAGGATTCGCTGGCGCCGGTCGCCAAGCGCCTGGGCGAGCTGCTCGGCCGCGAGGTGCCGCTGGTGGCGAACTGGGTCGAGAACGGCGTGAAGGTCGCGCCGGGCGAGGTGGTGCTGCTCGAGAACTGCCGCGTCAACAAGGGCGAGAAGAAGAACGACGACGCGCTGGCGCAGAAGATGGCCGCGCTCTGCGATATCTACGTCAACGACGCGTTCGGCACCGCGCACCGCGCGGAAGCCACCACCCACGGCATCGCCAAGTACGCCGGCATCGCCTGCGCGGGCCCGCTGCTGGCCGCCGAGCTCGACGCGCTGGGCAAGGCGCTGGGCAACCCGAAGCGCCCGCTGGTGGCGATCGTGGCCGGCTCCAAGGTGTCGACCAAGCTGACCATCCTGGAGTCGCTGGCCGAGAAGGTCGACCAGCTGATCGTCGGCGGCGGCATCGCCAACACCTTCATGCTGGCCGCGGGCCTGGCGATCGGCAAGTCGCTGGCCGAGCCGGACCTGGTGGCCGAGGCCAAGGCCATCATCGACGCGGCGCGCGAGCGCGGCGCCTCGGTGCCGATCCCCTCGGACGTGGTGACGGCCAAGGAATTCGCGCCCACCGCGAAGGCCACCGTCAAGAAGGTCAACGAGATCGAGGCCGACGACCTGATCCTCGACATCGGCCCGGACACGGCGCGCGCGCTGGCCGGCCAGCTCGAGAAGGCCGGCACGGTGGTCTGGAACGGCCCGGTGGGCGTGTTCGAGTTCGACCAGTTCGGCAACGGCACCAAGACGCTCGCCGAGGCGATCGCCAACTCCCCCGCGTTCTCGATCGCGGGCGGCGGCGACACCCTGGCGGCCATCGCCAAGTACGGCATCCACGACAAGGTCAGCTACATCTCGACGGGCGGCGGCGCCTTCCTCGAGTTCCTGGAAGGGAAGACGCTGCCGGCGGTGGAAGTGCTGGAAACGCGCGCGGCCTGATGGCGGCGCACGGTCGCGCGAAGACGCGCCGGCAGGCGGGCGGGGCGGCGCGGGCACGCCCCGGCTCGCACGCCGGCGGGCGGCAAGGCCCCGGGGCCGGCCGCCCGGCCGCGATGGAAAAGGACATGCAGAACAAAGCGACGCCGGCCGACGAAGCCGGCGCCCATACCGGAGCACCGGCCGCTGGGCCCGGCGGCTCCGGCTCTCGCAGCAGTATCTCCAGCGCATCCACCCAGACCATCAAGAGGAGTTTCATGCTTCGCGCCACCAAGATAGTCGCCACGATCGGCCCGGCTTCCAGTTCGCCCGAGATTCTGCTGCAGATGATCCAGGCCGGCCTCGACGTCGTGCGTCTCAACTTTTCGCACGGCACGGCCGACGATCACCGCCAGCGCGCCGAGATGGTGCGCGAGGCCGCGCGCAAGGTCGGCCGCGAGATCGCGATCATGGCCGACCTGCAGGGCCCGAAGATCCGCGTCGGCAAGTTCGAGGAAGGCAAGACCACGCTGAACCCGGGCCAGCCCTTCATCCTCGACGCCACCTGCGAGCTCGGCAACGACCAGCGCGTCGGCCTCGACTACAAGGACCTGCCGCGCGACCTGAAGACCGGCGACGTGCTGCTGCTCAACGACGGCCTGATCGTGCTGACCGTCGAGCGCGTGCTCGGCGACGAGATCCACACCATCGTCAAGGTGGGCGGCGAGCTGTCGAACAACAAGGGCATCAACCGCCAGGGCGGCGGGCTGTCGGCGCCGGCGCTGACCGCCAAGGACATGGAGGACATCCGCACCGCCATGTCGCTGGGCGCGGACATGGTGGCCGTGTCCTTCCCGAAGAACGCCACCGACATGGAAATGGCGCGCCAGCTCGCCAACATCGCGGGCGCCCCGTACGGCATCAAGCCGAAGATGATCGCCAAGATCGAGCGTGCCGAGGCGATTCCCGCGCTGCAGGACATCCTCGACGCCTCGGACGGCATCATGGTGGCGCGCGGCGACCTGGCCGTGGAAGTCGGCAACGCGGCCGTGCCGGCGCTGCAGAAGCGCATGATCCGCATGGCGCGCGAGTCGAACAAGCTGGTGATCACCGCCACCCAGATGATGGAGTCGATGATCCACGCGCCGGTGCCCACTCGCGCCGAGGTCTCGGACGTGGCCAATGCCGTGCTGGACGGCACCGACGCGGTGATGCTGTCGGCCGAATCGGCCGCCGGCAAGTACCCGGTGGTGACCATCGAGACCATGGCCGCGATCTGCGTCGAGGCAGAGAAGTCGGAAACCGTCGAGCTCGACAAGGATTTCCTCGACCGCACCTTCACCCGCATCGACCAGTCGATCGCGATGGGCGCGCTGTTCACGGCCCATCACCTGGGCGCCAAGGCGATCATCGCGCTGACCGAATCGGGTTCGACGGCGCTGTGGATGTCGCGCCACATCACCCACGTGCCGATCTTCGCGCTCACGCCGCGGGTCGGCAGCGAGCGCGCGATGGCGCTGTTCCGCAACGTCACGCCGCTGCACGTCGACTTCAACAGCGATCGCGACTCGGCCATGCAGGCCGCCGTGGAGATCGTGATCCGCCAGGGTTACGTGGTGCGCGGCGACATGGTGGTGCTGACCGTCGGCGAGCCGATGGGGCAGGCCGGCGGCACCAACACGCTGAAGATCGTGCGGGTCGGCGAGAGCTTCTGATTCGTCCCTGACCCTGTATGAATGCCCGGTTGGCCGGGCACGGGAAATGCCGCGCGGCGGGCTCGATGCCCCCGCGCGGCTTTTTTTTGCATTTTTTCGTGGTACATGAAACGGAAGTCGTAACAAATTGCGGAATCCGCCCGGAAACGGAACTAAACGCAGGGCGCTTCGCGATAAAATGTCGCCCACTCGACGCTCGGCCGCAGGCGCCGCCCCGTGAATTCGCCCGGGACAGGCAGCCGCCGCCAACCAGGGCGCACCGGTTTTCATTCATGGAGTACCACAATGCCTCTCGTATCAATGCGTCAACTGCTGGACCACGCAGCGGAACACGGTTATGGCCTGCCGGCATTCAACGTGAACAACCTGGAGCAGGTGCAGGCGATCATGGCGGCGGCCGACGAGGTCAACGCGCCGGTGATCATGCAGGCCTCGGCCGGCGCCCGGAAGTACGCCGGCGAAGCCTTCCTGCGCCACCTGATCGAATCGGCGGTCGAGTCCTACCCGCATATCCCGGTGGTGATGCACCAGGATCACGGCCAGTCGCCGGCGGTCTGCCTGGCGGCGATCCGCAGCGGCTTCACCAGCGTGATGATGGACGGCTCGCTGCAGGCCGACGGCAAGACGGTCGCCTCCTACGAGTACAACGTCGAGGTGTCGCGCAAGGTCGTCGAGATGGCGCACTCGATCGGCGTGACGGTCGAGGCCGAACTGGGCGTGCTCGGTTCGCTCGAGACCATGAAGGGTGACAAGGAAGACGGCCACGGCGCCGAAGGCACCATGACGCGAGAGCAACTGCTGACCGATCCGGAGCAGGCCGCCGACTTCGTCAAGCAGACCCAGTGCGACGCGCTGGCGATCGCGATCGGCACCTCGCACGGCGCCTACAAGTTCTCCAAGAAGCCCACCGGCGACATCCTGTCGATCGAGCGCATCAAGGAAATCCACGCGCGCATCCCGAACACGCACCTGGTGATGCACGGTTCGTCGTCGGTGCCGCAGGAGCTGCTGGCGGAAATCCGCGAATTCGGCGGCGACATGAAGGAAACCTACGGCGTGCCGGTCGAGGAGATCCAGGAAGGCATCAAGCACGGCGTGCGCAAGATCAACATCGACACCGACCTGCGCCTGGCGATCACCGGCGCGATCCGTCGCTACCTGTTCGAGAACCCGTCGAAGTTCGATCCGCGCGACTACCTGAAGCCCGCGCGCGAAGCCGCCAAGAAGGTGTGTATCGCCCGCTACCAGGCCTTCGGCTGCGAAGGCCAGGCCGGCAAGATCAAGCCGGTTTCGCTCGACAAGATCGCCGAGCGCTACAAGGCCGGCGAACTCGCCCAGCTCGTGCGCTAACATATCGGTTTGCCGCCCGGTGGTTCCGGGCGGTGCCGGCCGGAAGTCCAGCCGCCGTTCCCGCCTGTCGACGGGGAACGGCGTTTCCCTTTTTGTTTGGCCCCATTTTCTGCGAAACGACGATGTCTACCCTTTACGAATCCACGCTCCGTTCGCTGCCGCTCCTCGGTCGCGGCAAGGTCCGCGACAACTACGCGGTCGGCACCGACAAGCTGCTGATCGTCACCACCGACCGTCTGTCGGCGTTCGACGTGATCATGGGCGAGCCGATTCCGAACAAGGGTCGCGTGCTGAACCAGATGGCCAATTTCTGGTTCGACAAGCTCTCGCACATCGTCCCGAACCACCTGACGGGCGACGCCCCGGAATCGGTGGTGGCGGCCGACGAGGTCGAGCAGGTGGCCGGCCGCGGCGTGGTGGTCAAGCGCCTGGAGCCGATCCTGGTCGAGGCGGTGGTGCGCGGCTACCTGGCCGGCAGCGGCTGGAAGGACTACCAGGCGAGCGGCGCGGTGTGCGGCGTCGAGCTGCCGGCGGGCCTGCAGAATGCGCAGAAGCTGCCCGAGCCGATCTTCACGCCGGCCGCCAAGGCCGAGATGGGCCACCATGACGAGAACATCAGCTACGAGGAATGCGAGCGCCGCATCGGCACCGAGCTGAGCGCCACCATCCGCGACATCTCGATTCGCCTGTACAAGGAAGCGGCCGACTACGCCGCCACGCGCGGCATCATCATCGCCGACACCAAGTTCGAGTTCGGCCTCGACGAGCACGGCAAGCTGTACCTGATGGACGAGGCGCTGACCGCCGATTCCTCGCGCTTCTGGCCGGCCGACGAATACCAGGTCGGCACCAACCCGCCGTCCTTCGACAAGCAGTTCGTGCGCGACTGGCTCGAGACGCAGGACTGGAAGAAGGAACCGCCCGCGCCGAAGCTGCCCGACGAGGTGGTCGTCCGCACCAGCGCCAAGTACCAGGAAGCGCTCGAGCGCATCACCGGCCAGACGCTGGCCTGAGCGCGCCGCGAGCGCCGTTCGTCGATAACGAAGGAAACGTCCCACGATGAGTGAAGTCCAGACCGCCCACACGCACAGCGCGCCCCTGATCGGCGTGCTGATGGGTTCCAGTTCCGATTGGGACGTGATGAAGCATGCCGTCGCGATCCTGCAGGAATTCGACGTGCCCTACGAGGCCAAGGTCGTGTCCGCGCACCGCATGCCCGACGAGATGTTCGACTACGCGGAGAAGGCGCGCGAGCGCGGCCTGCGCGCGATCATCGCCGGCGCGGGCGGTGCCGCCCACCTGCCGGGCATGCTGGCCGCCAAGACCACCGTGCCGGTGCTGGGCGTGCCGGTCGCCAGCAAGTACCTGAAGGGCGTCGATTCGCTGCACTCGATCGTGCAGATGCCCAAGGGCGTGCCGGTGGCGACCTTCGCGATCGGCGAGGCCGGCGCAGCCAACGCGGGCCTGTTCGCGGTCTCGCTGCTGGCCGGCACCTCGACCGACTACGCGAACCGCCTCGCCGCGTTCCGCGTGCGCCAGAACGAAGCCGCGCACGCGATGGTGCTGCCGCCGCTGTAAGCGGCGCGGCCCCGAAGTCTTTCCGGCATCACCCCGGCGGCGGGCAGCGAACCCCACGATGCCCGCCGCGACCGATCACTGACATGACTGCACACTCCACTCCGGTTTCACCGATCCTGCCCGGCGCCTGGCTCGGCATGGTCGGCGGCGGCCAGCTCGGCCGCATGTTCTGCTTCGCGGCCCAATCGATGGGCTATCGCGTCGCCGTGCTCGACCCCGACGCGAGCAGCCCCGCCGGCGCGGTGGCCGATCGCCACCTGCGCGCCGCCTACGACGACGAGGCGGCGCTGGCCGAGCTCGCCGGGCTCTGCGAGGCGGTGTCGACCGAATTCGAGAACGTGCCGGCCGCCAGCCTCGATTTCCTGGCCCGCAGCACCTTCGTCGCGCCGGCCGGCCGCTGCGTGGCGATCGCGCAGGACCGGATCGCGGAGAAGCGCTTCATCGCCGCCTCGGGCGTGCCGGTCGCGCCGCACGTGGTGATCGAATCGGCCGAGGCGCTCGCCGCGCTGGCCGACGCCGAGCTGGACGCGGTGCTGCCCGGCATCCTCAAGACGGCGCGCATGGGCTACGACGGCAAGGGCCAGGTGCGCGTGGCGAACGCCGCCGAGGCACGCGCCGCGTTCGCCTCGCTGCGCGGCGTGCCCTGCGTGCTGGAAAAACGCCTGCCGCTCAAGTACGAGGTGTCGGCGCTGATCGCGCGCGGCGCCGACGGCCGCTCGGCCGTGTTCCCGCTCGCGCAGAACACCCATCATCACGGCATCCTGTCGCTCACCGTGGTGCCGGCGCCGGCCGCCGATGCCGCGCTCGCGGCCGCGGCCCGGCAGGCGGCGGTGCGCATCGCCGATTCGCTCGACTACGTGGGCGTGCTGTGCGTGGAATTCTTCATCCTCGAGGACGGCTCGATGGTCGCCAACGAGATGGCGCCGCGCCCGCACAACTCGGGGCATTACACCGTCGATGCCTGCTCGGCCAGCCAGTTCGAGCAGCAGGTGCGCGCCATGGCGCGGCTGCCGCTGGGCAACCCGCGCCAGCATTCGCCGGCCGTCATGCTCAACGTGCTCGGCGATATCTGGTTCGCCGATGCCGCGGGCGAGAGCGAGCCGGTCACGCCGCCCTGGGACCAGGTGGCCGCGATGCCGGCCGCCCATCTGCACCTGTACGGCAAGGAAGAAGCGCGCGTGGGCCGCAAGATGGGCCATGTGAACTTCACGGCCGCCACGCTCGACGAGGCGCTCGAGGCCGCGCAGGCTTGCGCGAGCCTGCTGCGCATCCCGCTCGACTGAGGAGCCCGCCATCATGAGCCCGGACCTCCGTTCGACCGCCGCCTGGCCGATGCCGCCCGACGCCGCGATCGAGGAAGCCGCCGCCAAGCTCGCGGCCGGCCAACTGGTCGCGTTCCCGACCGAAACCGTTTATGGGCTCGGCGCCGATGCCGAGAGCCCCGAGGCGGTGGCGCGGATCTACGCGGCCAAGGGCCGGCCCTCGAATCATCCGGTGATCGTGCATCTGCCGCCCGGCGGCGATCCGGGCTACTGGGTCGAATCGCTGCCCGCCGACGCGCAAAAGCTGATCGACGCGTTCTGGCCGGGGCCGCTCACGCTGATCCTCAAACGCGCCGCGCATATCCCCGACGCGGTCAGCGGCGGCCAGGATTCGGTGGCGCTGCGCTGTCCCTCGCATCCGGTCGCGCAGCGCCTGCTGGCCGCCTTCAGCGCGCTGCGCGGCGGCCACGGCGGCGTGGCCGGCCCCTCGGCGAACCGCTTCGGCCATGTCAGCCCGACCACCGCGCAGCATGTGCGCGAGGAGTTCGGCGACAGCGTGCACGTGCTCGACGGCGGCGCGGCCGAGGTCGGCATCGAATCGACGATTCTCGACCTGTCGCGCGGTTTTCCGGCGCTGCTGCGGCCCGGCCATGTCACGCCGCAGCAGATCGCCGCCGTGCTCGGCACCGTGCCGCGCCTGCCCGACGGCAGCGACGCCACGGCGCCGCGTGCATCCGGCACGCTGAAGGCGCATTACGCGCCGCGCACGCCGCTGGCGCTGCTGCCGTTCGATCGCCTGGAGCTGCTGCTCGATGCGGCCGCCGAGGCGGGCGAGCCGGTCGCGCTGGTCGCGCGGGCCTCGAGCGCGCGCGATTGGTCCACCGCGATCGGCGTGCACTTCGTCGCCGCACCCGAGGATCCCCAGGCCTATGCGCGCGAGTTGTACAGCCTGCTGCGCGCGCTCGATCGGGCGCAGGTCGCGCGCATCCTGATCGAGCAGTTGCCGGATACGGCCGAATGGGTCGCCGTCAACGACCGGCTCGGGCGTGCCGCCGCGGCATTCGAGCAGGGCGCCGACGAGGCGCACTGAGTTTCCGCCTCGGGGCGCGCCAGCGCCTCGTCTCGCTGCTGCCGTTGCGCGCGGGTTTCGCCCGCCGCGCCGGCAGATCTCCCGTCTCTTCCCCACGTCGCGCGGATGCGGCTCGCCTCGAGCCGCCGCGCCGATTCTTTCCCGCTCGATCTACCGCCGCCTTCGCGGACGTCCGCGTGCCGCCTGAGCGGTTCGGCGATTCCATGCTTGACACGCCGGAACGATCATTCCATGATTTGTGGAACGATCGTTCCGGCGCCTGATGTGCGAGATCCCGGATCGATCCTTTCCCCCATCGTTTAGAAAGGAGTCGTCATGTCCATCCGTTCCGATTCCGGCGCCGCCCGGCCGATCTTCGCCATCGCCGGCGCCACCGGACGAGTCGGCGCCGAGCTGACGCGCCTGCTGGCCGAGGATCCGGTCGAGCTGCTCGCGCTCACGCGCCGTCCCGAAGCCGCCGTGCTGCCGGCCGGCGTGCGTGCCGTGGGCGTCGATTTCGAGCGACCGGCCAGCCTGCCCGCGACCTTGCAGGGCGTCGAGCGCCTGTTCGTCGCGCAAGGCAGCTCGCCGAACCAGGTCGCCAGCGAGATCGCGCTGATCGACGCCGCGGTGGCGGCCGGCGTGCGCCATGTGGTGAAGCTCTCGGCGATGGGGCCGGCCACGCGCCTGTATCCGATGGCCTGGCACATGCCGATCGAGGCGCATCTGGCGCGCCAGCCGATCGCCTCGACAGTGCTGCGGCCGTCCGCCTTCACCTCGCTGCTGCTGCGCGCCGGCCCGCTGGTGGCGGCGGGCGAGTGGGGCGGCGCGGTGGGCAGCGGGCGCACCAATTTCATCGATACCCGCGACGTGGCCGCGGCCGCGCGCGCGGCGCTGTTCGAGGAAGTCGACGGGGAATCGCAGCTCGCCTACCACCTGACGGGGCCGCGGGCCTGGAGCGTCGACGAGATCGCGCGGGAGCTCTCCGGCCTGCTCGATCGCCCGGTCGCCTATGCGCAGCGCTCGCTGGCCGAGCAGCACGCGCTGCTGCTGGCCGGCGGCCTGCCGCCCTTTGTCGCGGACCTGCTGGTCGGGCTGGACCGGCTGATGCGCGCCTCGGGCATCGGCGAAACCACGAGCACGGTGGAGGAACTGACGGGACGTCCGCCGCGTTCGCTGACGGACTGGCTGCGCGAGAACCTGGATCGCTTCCGCCGGCCGGCGGCGTGATTGCGGCGCATCAAGGAAAAACGCCCGGCGCATCGCGCGCCGGGCGTTCTGTTTCCGCTGCCGGGCCGCCCGCATGCAGCGAGCGGGCGGCCGGGGCGGGCTGGCCTTACTTGGTGACGCCGGCCGCCGCGATCTGCTGCTCGACGAACTGCGCGACCAGCGCATGCAGGCGCGTGGTCGGGTGCACCGTGTCGGCGAACATGTAGGTCTGGTCGGCGTTGGCCACCGTGTAGGTCTGCGGCGAGCAGAACAGCGAGGAAGCGAAGCCGCTCGGATCGGCCACCCCGGCCTTCGCGGCGGCCGCGGCCATGGCGGTCAGGTTGCAGGCCGTGCCGGTATTGCCGACCGTGAAGCCGTTGGCCTGGAAGTTCGCGCCGATGCCGTCCTGCCAGGTGAATACGTCCATCACCTTGACCTTGCTGGTGTCGACCTGCAGCGCGGCGAGCGTGGCGTTCAGCGTCTGGTTGAACAGGCCCGAGAGCTGGGTCAGCGCGGCCTGGGTGGCGGCGCCGCCGGCCACCGCCAGCGGCGTGGTGCCGATGTCGGGCATGTTGGCGACGAACACGTGGCTGGCGCCGGAGTTGGCGATCTGCGCGATGATCTGGCCGAATTGCTGGGCCGCCAGGCCGACCGCCTGCGCCGCCGCGAGCTGGGCGGCCTGGGTGTTGCCGGCCGCGGCCGCGACCTGCGCCTGGAACAGGATGTCGTTGGCGCCGCCGTTGACCAGCACGATCTGGTTGGCGTTGAAGCTGCCGTGCGCCTGCAGGTACTGCTGCACCTGGGTGGAGATCGGCGTGGTGGTGGCCTGGGCGAAATCGGCGTTCGGCACCGAGGCGTCGGCGTGGCCGAGGCCCGGCTGCAGCGTCACGCGTGAGCCGCCCTGGGCGTAGCCCAGGCCGCCGGTGGCCTGCAGCGGAACCCCGAAGCCGCCTTCGTAGGCGGGCTTGAGCGTGTCGCCGAAGTATTCGGCCACCTTCTGGGTCCAGACCTCGCCCGGATTGGTGGTGAAGCGCCCGCCGCCGAAGCCGAGCAGGATCTGCGGCGAATAGGTGCCAGCATCGGACAGGCTGTCGCCGAACGAGACGATCTGCTTCTGCACGCCGGCCGGCGGGGCGGCGGGCGCGGCGTTGTCGTCACCGCCGCCGCAGGCGGCGAGCAGCGCGAACGCCGCGCTCGCGATCGCGAGCTGCGCGCTGCGCTTCAGACGGCTCGGCAGGCGGGGCGTGGCGGTGTGGTTCGGCTTCATGCATGCATCTCCTCGTAGATATGGCCAGTTTGTTTATGCGTCGTCGGACGCGTGGTGCCCGATGTCCGGCGGCACGGCGGCAGGTCGCCCCATGTCGTCCGGCCCCCTTCGGGCCGCGGCCGTCGCGGGTCGCAACGTGCCGGTAACCTGCGCATGATAAGCGCTTGCCCACTCGGGCGGCCCGAAAATCGCGCGCCACTTGTTGCGCGGGCCGTCGACGCGGATCGCATCGGTCGCCATCGAGCGCCATTCGTGGAAGGTCGCGACCAGCGGGTTGTTCGAATTCAGCGGCTCGACGATGCCGTAGACGGGCGGATCGCGCGGATCCTCCTCGACGTAGCTGCCGAACAGGCGGTCCCAGATCACCAGCACGCCGGCGTAGTTGCGGTCGATGTAGCGCGGGTTGCGCGCGTGGTGCGAGCGATGGATCGAGGGCGTGTTGAGGAAGGTCTCGAGCCAGCCGAGCTTGGGGATCGCCTGGGTGTGGACGAAGAACTGGAAGGCCAGGTTGATCAGCACGATGCCGACGATCTGCTGCGGCGGGAAGCCCAGGAAGGCCAGCGGCAGCCAGAACAGCCACATGCCGGCGATCGGGTACATCAGGCTCTGGCGGAACGCGGTCGAGAAGTTCAGGCGCTCGGACGAGTGATGCACCACGTGCGCGGCCCACAGCCAGCGCACCCGGTGGCTGGCGCGGTGGAACACGTAGTAGAGCAGGTCCTGCGCGATGAACAGGACCGCGAAGGAAAGCCAGCCGGCCTGCCAGTCCAGCAGCCGGTAGTGCGCGTAACAGAATGCGTAGATCGGGATCACCACCAGCCAGACGAGCTTGTCGGCGCCCTGGTGCATCAGCGCGAGCGCGGCGTTGCAGAGCGTGTCGCGCCAGGCGTAGATGTGATCGTTCGGTCGCGTGCGGGCCAGGTGCCACGCTTCCCAACCGATGCAGAGCAGGAACACGGGCGCCAGCGCGAGCAGCAGCAATTCGACATTGAATTGCATGGGCGTCTCCCCCTTTCGAGTCTGGTCGGCCATCGCCCCGGCTCGTCACGGTCCGGCCGGGTGGGATGGAGAGGAAAAGAGTACGCAATCGCCGCGCCCGGCGCGACAAGTTCAGTAGAGGGAGTGTTCGGGGGAGGGTTTGCCCGCAAGCCCCGCCGGGCCGGGCTCGGAGGCCGGGCGGCGGGATCGGGCGGTGCGGTGCGGGGGGCCGCCTGGGCCGCCCCGCCCGGATTAGCCGCGGCTTGCGGGAGCGGCCCGCAAGGGCGGCTTGGCGGGCAGGCTTATTCGGCGGCTCACTCGGCGGCTTGCCCCGGGCCCGAGTAGACCCATTCGAGCAGCGCGTCGTGCGCGGCGCGCGCCGCGCTCGCGCGCGGATCGTTGATGAAGCTGACCACCACGTAGCTGTTGCCGTCGGCCGAGGCCACGTAGCCGGCGATGGCGCGCACGTCGCGCAGCGTGCCGGTCTTGATGTGGGCATTGCCGAGCACGGGCTGGTTGGTCAGGCGCCGCGCCATGGTGCCGTCCACCCCGACGATCGGCAGCGATTCGACGAAGGGCTGGGCCACCGGGCTGGCATTGGCGGCCTGCAGCAGCGCGGCGAGCGTGCGCGCGCTGACGTGCTCGTCGCGCGACAGGCCCGAGCCGTTGTCGAGCTGCAGCTCGGGCGCGGCGATCCCGCTCTTGTGGAGGAAGGACTGGATCACCTGCGCGGATTGCTCGGGCGTGGCCGGCGGCTTGCCGACGATCGCGCCGAGCGACAGGAACAGGTTGCGCGCCATCACGTTGTTGCTGTTCTTGTTGATGTCGTAGACGATGCTCGACAGCACCGGGCCGTGATGGGTCGCGACCGGGCGCGCGGTGGTCGGCACCTTGCCCTCGACGATCGGTCCCGCGAAGCTGCCGCCCGTCGAGCGCCACAGCGCCAGGAAGCCCTGCGAGAAGAACTGCGAATGATCGAGCACGGCGATGTTGCTGGTGACCGGCCCGCATTGCGGCGGGAAGCGGCCCACGAAGCTGGCCGTCAGCATGCCGCCGGCGTCGGTCGACAGGCGCGGGCGCGCCGCCGCCGAGGCCATCGCGCAGGAGCCGCCGGCCTCGCTCACCTGGTTGTCGATGCTCAGGTTGGCCAGCGGCGGCAGCACGTCGATCGCGACGTTGCCGCTGTCGGTCGGCGCGACCGTGAAGGACAGCGCCTTGAAGGCGTAGAGCAGCGGGTCGGGGCCGACGTTGTAGGGCGCCTGGGTCTCGTCGTCGAAGGCGGGCAGGTCGCGCGTGGCGCTGGCGAAGAAGCTCTTGTCGAGCACCAGCGAGCCGTCCACGTTGACGATGCCGGCGCGCCGGATCCGGTTGACCAGGTCGATCAATTCTTCGGGCACCAGCTTCGGGTCGCCGGTGCCCTTGATGTAGAGGTTGCCGTGCAGCGTGCCGGACGGATCGAGCGTGCCGTCGGCATAGGCGCTGGTGCGGTAGCGGTAGTCGGCCCCCAGCAGCGACAGGCCCGAGTAGGTGGTGACCAGCTTCATGGTGGAGGCCGGCAGCATCGGCCGCTCGGCGTTCCAGGCCACCGCCGGCGCGCGCGCGCCGATCTTCTCGACCACCACGCTGATGCTGGAGGCCGGCACGTGGGCGCGCTGCAGGCCGGCCAGCACCGAGGCCGGCAGGATGCCGCGCGCGGCCGCCACGGTGGCGGCCGGCGCCGCGGCG